>CAYFTA010000042.1:0-9761 GCA_964346015.1 uncultured Muribaculaceae bacterium
CTAAATAGATGGCGAAGTTTCCTCAAAAATGAATCTGTAGGATATTTGGCTAATTTAATTTTTTCTGCATATGTAAAACGCTCAGAATCTCTAAGAAATTTTAGCCGTCCCACATCCGAATAAGCAAAGCCATAGTAATTTATCCATATTCTAGTATAGACAATACTACCTTGGCGCTGACAGTAATAATAAAGGGCCTTTGCTATATAACCTACTCTCTCAACTAAATCTATCATTCGATAGGAAATTGCCCTATCTTCATATCTCTGCCCTTCTGGAAACTTAATCTTATCAAATAAGGACTTTGAATAAAGCGTTGTACACATACTAGAACAAGTTTCTGCTTTGAAATTCTTTTCAATCATTTCCTTAGATGAGAATATATAAGCTTTTCCACTTTCTTCAAAAGGATATCTTGGAGGACGATTTTCATAGATGCCAACCCAATTTGAGGTTACAAGTTCTAAATTTTCTTTTATAGCAAAATTATAGAGCTCCTCATACATATTGGGTGCAACATAATCATCACTATCAACAAAAGCTACAAAAGGTGCCAAAGAATGTTGAATTCCTGTATTTCTAGCTGCAGACACATCTCCTCTTTCTAAAGATAGAACCTTTATTCTTTCATCAGCCTCAGCTAATTTATAACAAAGCGCTAAAGAACCATCAGTAGAAGCATTTTCCACCAAAATAATCTCAATATCTTCAAGGGTTTGAATCATTAAAGACTTTACACACTTTTCTAAATATGGTTCTGTGTTATGAACAGGAACTATAATGGAGACTTTAGGCATCGACTTTTTTATTTTTTAATTGAACCTTTAGAGCCTATATTTTATATGGCATCTTATTTAACCCTACCACTTTTCAATTTATAATCATATGAATGTCTACCCTCTTCTCGAAAATCGGAGTAATATCTTTCTAAAACTGTTTTAAAGATTTCTTCATATTGAGGGATGAATAAATCATCTTTTGCTAAGGTATGATTAATAATTTCTTGTGCAAGTCCTTGAGTAAGGGATAAATCAGTTTTCTCTTTATTAAAACTCGTACCCTTCATTGAGCCTGGAGAAATATTTAGAATCCTATTTGAAAAACCTGCTTTTTCTAACTCGACATTTACACTTTCAATAAAAATTTTAAGAGCTGCTTTACTTGCACCATAGACCGAGAAAAATGGTGAAGCCATAAACCCTGCAATACTCACCATAATGGCACAATAAAAATCATTTGTTGAATGAATTTTATCATAAAACTTATGAATAAGCCTCATTACAGCAGTAGCATTGACTGCCATAGTATTAACAATGTATTCTTCCGATAAATCTTTAAAAAGAGCTAGTTTCCCAAAACCAGCAGTGATTACAAGCCCATCAATATCAGAGAATTGATTAAAAAATGAAAAATCCTTTGACCTAAGATCAAAAATATATGAAGTAAATTTGGAGTTTTCATGATGTTCAGATAGGCCTAATTTATCAACAATATAGACCTTGTCACAATCTTTCTGTTTTGCAAATTCAGTAGCTATTGACAGGCCTATACCACTAGCTCCACCAACTACTAAGACCCTCTTTACAACCGCTGAATTTATAGTATCTAATTTTTCTCTTAAAAATGTGGATGAAATACCATGTGTTCTTGGAAGGTAAACAACTTCACAATAATCTTTTAAGTAGTCAAAATGTCCTTCCCAATCAGACCCAATTGCAAATATATCAACTCCGTATTTTTGAATATCTTCCACTTTCTGACCTAGATAATCTTCAATAATTATCTCATCGGCTAAGCCTGTTGCTCTGACAGCTTCTATACGTTCAAAAACATTTTCTCTTACATTCAACTTGCCCCTAGATTGATCAAAACTATCATTTGTCACTCCTACTATTAAATAATCACCAAGTTCTTTTGCCCTTTTTAGCAAATTAATATGGCCTTGATGAAGAAGATCATATGTCCCGTACGTAATTACTTTTTTCATTTTATTTTTTTATTCCAGAGCAGTTAGCACAATTTGTAAATTTATACATTTTTTTCCATATTTGAAAAATTACTAGATTTGGTAAGATTCAAAATTTAACTTATGAATAATGTAGGAAGTTTCCTGGGGTGGGTATTTAAACGCTTCAATAAATCTTTTAGAAATTTTATTTCTTTACTGATAAGACTAATCCACCCTGTTGAAAAAGGTAGGGTTGTGTGCTGGGCATATAATTTTAAGCAATACAGTTGCAATCCTCGCTATTTAAGTGAATATCTATTAGAACATTATCCCAAAGATTTTGATATATATTGGATTGTAAGAAGAAAAGTCAAGATCTCAGGCTTTGATAAAAGAATAAAATTCGTTCGTTTTCGTTCTTGGAAATATCACCTAGTTGTTAACACTGCTGAATTTCTTATAACTAACAGTAGAACAGACCCCTATGAAATTTTTTGGGCAAAAAGACCTATGCAAAAATACCTAATGCTATGGCATGGTGGTGTTGCACTTAAAAAAATAGAAAAGGATGCAGGCAAGAAATTGGGCTTTGGTTATATACAAAAGGCAAAAATAGACTCTAAGATTGCAGACTTAATGATATCTGGAAATCGCAATCAAAGTGAGCTTATTCGTAATAGTTTTGACTACCATGGAGAAATATTAGAACATGGTTATCCACGTAATGATATATTTTTCCAAAATGAAATCCATAAGGAAATAAAAAAACGTGTTTTCCAGGATTATAATATTCCTTTTAATAATAAAATTGTCATTTATGCCCCAACTTTTAGAAGAAACTTTAGCATCGAACCATATAAGCTCAATTGGAGTAGGCTTGTAACTGAATTTGAAAACTTTTTTAATGGGGCCAATGTTAGCATTTTTCTTAGACTCCACCCGAATCTAATTAATAAAGTTAATATCAAATCCTTAATAAATTCTGATGCAATCATAGATATGACACTCTACCACGACATGAATGAATTGTTGTCTATTAGTGATGTCTTAATTACTGATTATTCTAGTTCGATGTTCGACTTCTCCATGTTGCATAATCCATGTTTTCTATATGCACCAGATATAAGTGAATATAATAAGGAAAGAGGTACATATTTTGATCTTAGAACCTTACCATTTCCACTTTCTGAAAGTGAGGATGAACTTGTTAAAAGCATAAAAAACTTTGACCAGGCTAAATACAAGCAAGATCTTGATGTGTTCTATAACGAAACTATAGGTTTATTTGAAAAAGGAAAAGCAAGCGAAAATATCGCTAATTGGATGAGAAAAAAATCAATGTGATTTTTGGCAATTATACCTAATAAACATTTCTTAAAATTATCTGCCTAATACCATCTGATACTCTCTTTGCAAGGTCAGTAGTAGACTCCATCATTTCTGCAATATTCTTATACTTCATAAGCTCAATTGCATTTTTTTCATTAGTAAAAATAAAACTAATATAAGCTTCATATGCTTCATCTCCAGCATGTTCTAACTCTTTGATACGATCACAAAGCCTAATAATGGTCGCATGATTACGTTTTAGATCTTTTAACAATATCATGATTTTTGCCAAAGATTCTGCGCCTGCATGAATAAATTGTGCTAAATCTATGAGAGAATTATCAATATTAGTTGGAAGGTAGAGTAATATTGCTTTAGCTGACGAATTGATAGAATCTATAAAATCATCCATACCATTAGCAATATTTTGCATATCAACCCTCTTTGAAGATGTAAAAGAATAGTCATAGAGTTCATCGTAGAAGTCTATTAAAAGTGCATCAGCTTGCTCTTCGCAAAATTTAATTTGTCTTTCAAGACTTCTCCACTGAGTTAAATCAGTAGTTTCCATCATTTTAACCAATGCTTCTGCCGACTCTAAAGCAAAATTTGCCTGCTGTTGAAAAACAGTCATTTTACATGCTTTTCTTACTAGTAAACTTCTTATTCTTTTTAATAGTGCCATGATCTCTAAATACTCTCGAATCTCAAATATATTAATTTTATTTAAAAAGGCTTAAAAAATCATGTTAAAAATTAATAAAATGGCTGATTTGAGGATAAAATAAATTTTAATGCCATAAAGATTAATTTTTATTCTAAAGAAATAGAAAAAACTTGATTTCTTTTCTTTAGATCTACATAAATTCTCATTTCTGCCTTTTAGTTTTGCACAAAAAGAATGAAAAGAAAAAGAATCACGCTATGGCTGATTTTAACATTATTATCTATGAGTATTTACGCGCAAGGGGAGAGAGGAAAATTGAGCATTGCTACGGATTTAGGATTGATGCTAAAAGATTCAAAGGCAAATATTTATTTTAGTTATCAGTTCATAAATACGTGGTATTTAGAAGGAGGATGTATGATAAATACAAATAGTAAAGAACACGTAGAAAGCTTTGCATTGGGAAATTGGATAATTAAGAGGGGAAAAGCAGGCTTGAAACTAAAGTTCGAAATAATAAATCAGTCTAGCGTTGATTTTAGGGTAGGTTTGAGCTATCAAATCTGTATTTTTAAGGGAATTTTCATAGATACTGGCATTACCTACCCTTTAATAAATGATAATACCATAAACACAATAATTAGAATGGGATGGGAATTTTAGATAAAATATCAAATATTAATGGCTGGGTATCCCAAAAGTCTCTTTACGCTATTCTGCGAAACACCTTGCTACTGGCTCCAGTGTTCCTGGCCATTATATTTGGTTGTCAAAAATTAGAGTATGAATCTAATTTCAAAAAAAGTAGTGAAGTGAAAAAAGAAGAAAGATTGGATGCCTTCATATATGAAGATGATAGTCTAATGCGATTAGATGCATACAATATTTTTAACCAGTTAGAAGGAAGTTTTGGCCTTGATTCCAGGGCTGGGAATAAAAGAGTAATCTTACTTGGGAATAGTCCAATTAAGGATTATGAGTGGTACCAAATCCAATCTTATTCATCCATCAAGGAGCTTTACCATGATATTGAAAATGAAGACATTAACCACCCTTTCAGCAACTCAATCTTAAAGTTATATGCTGGAGGAAAGGGAAAAATTGATGTAAAATTAAGACCTTTTCTAAGTAAGATTCTTATTAGAAGCATTTGCTGTGATTTTGCTGAAAAGACCTATAAAGAAGCTAGATTAGAAGATGTTAAAATCTATTTAACTAATATAAATGCGAGAGTATATTTTACTCAAGAGGAGTTCTCTCATCCTGTAAGGTTTGTAAATCAAGGAAGGCTTAACGACTGGACCCAATCTCACAACATCCATCATATAGACAAAGTTTGTCTTTATCCTGAGGTAGAGTTGTTTTGTTTTCCTAATACCTGTGCTCAAGAAGGTGTAGGAACTCCTTTTACAAGATTAGTAATAGAGGGGAATATAAATGGTCAAACCTATTATTACCCTATCAATATAAATAGAAATCCTGGTAATGGAGTGGAACGTAATCAAGAATATATATATGATATTACTATTACTCAAGCAGGCACAAGTCATCCAGATATCCCAATAGAAAAAGATGCTATACAAGTCACATTAAACATTGCAAAATGGAAAGACAAAGAAGAGTACGAAATTCCTTTTTAGGACTTAATTGGCTTAAAATAATTCTATTGCTATTTGTTTTTAGTTGTTCAAGAAAACTTGATAAAGAAACAATAGTAAAGACTGAGCTAACACTTAGCTATACCCCTATAACAACAAAAGCTATGATGCCTGATGAAAATAAGCTTAAAGATATTCATTTGTTTCTCTTCAATGAGCATGAGCATCTAGAACAAGTTAAACATTTAAGAATCAGTGACTTTCAAAAGAAAGATACTGGCTTGGGTTATAATTTAAATCTTATAAAGAACAAAAAATATATAATTTATGTTTGTGCGAACCTAGACTACAATCCCATAGTGACTAATCTTGAAGACCTTAATAATATTTATTGCTATTTGGCCTTTCCTGATGATTATTCACAAGGTATTCCTATGAGTGGAAAAAGCAAGATTTTTGAAGCAGGTAGTACTCAAATAGTTGAGATAGAATTAGAAAGATTGATGGCAAAGCTTAGTCTTAAAATGGATAGAAGTCTTCTGGCAGAAGATGTGAGTATAACTGTAAAAGGGGTCCAAGTGGGTAATTGTCCTAAAACAGCTAAAGTTTTCTCTGTGAATACTGTTGATAAGGAAGATATGCTCTTTGTTAGTGGTTTTTATCTTGATGAAATGGATTGCTGGAATCTTAACAAAAGTCTAGGAAATTACACTAGTGATGTAGTAGACCTTTATATCTTAGAAAATATTCAAGGAGAAATTCATAATCCTGAAAACTCTGCTAATGGTAAATATTTTAAAAATGATGACCCTAAAGCTCTCTACACTTCATATGTAGAAATAGAAATGGATTATAAATCAAAGTTTTACCAAACTAGTGATAAAAGATTGAAATACAGATTCTATTTAGGTGAAAATCATAGAGATATCAATGTTGAGCGCAATTCTCATTATAAAATTACCATTTGTCCAACAAATGATGGTTTGGACGGTAATAGTTGGAGAATAGATAAAAGTGGGCTAGAAGAAATAAATCAAGCAGTTTTCTTCAATGTCTATCCTAGTAGTTATATAAAAAGTTATGTAGGAGAAGATGTCTATGTTTGGTGTGAATATAGTCCTAGCTATGCTTCATTTGATATTGGTCTGGAAGAACTTGAATTTGATAAAGCTCGTGGAATCTATGATTATACAATAGATGATAACGGTAAAGGAGTTACTCTACATCTTAAAAAGCCTGGAAGTGGTATTCTTTACTTCTCTTTTGGACATCCTATTAACGACTCCGCCATGGTTTATGTAGAGGTTATTAAATAACTTCCAATGATGTCATTGGGAATCTATTCCTTAAATATACTTAGCAGTATAGGACTTTTTGCAAGCCTTTAGGTCCTGAGGAGTACCAGCAAACACCAAGTGACCACCTTCATCTCCAGCTTCTGGGCCGAGATCTATAATCCAGTCTGCCGCTCTTATTACATCAAGATTATGTTCTACTACTATAATAGTATGTCCTTTGGATAGAAGTACATCAAAAGACTCCAATAACTTCTCTACATCATAGAAATGAAGACCTGTAGTGGGCTCATCGAAAATAAAGAGAATTCTTTGTTTTTTACCCTTAACCACTGAGTCACTCATTGAGAGGAAATATGCAAGTTTTATACGTTGACTTTCACCACCTGAAAGAGTACTACTACTTTGTCCTAATTTAATGTATGAGAGGCCAACATCTACTAGAGGTTGTAAGCGTTCTGCAATCCTATTAGCTGTAACATCCTTTTGAGAACCAAAGAAGGAAATGGCTTCTTCCACACTCATATTCAGAATGTCATCTATGTTTAAACCTTTATATTTTACTTCTAGAATATCTGGCTTAAAACGTTTTCCTCCACAGGCTTCACAAACCATAGTCACATCGGCCATAAACTGCATACCTATCTTTACAAAACCCTGACCTTGACACTCTGGACAACGACCTCCGTCTATATTAAAAGAAAAATGAGATGGAGTAAAATTATTCATCTTTGCAAACGGTTGACTAGAGAGTAATTTTCTAATATCATCATAAATTTTCAGATAAGTAACGGCATTAGAACGAGAACTTCTACCTATTGGATTTTGATCAACATATTCCACCTGGGATACACGGTCTAAATTACCCGAAAGTCCTCGGAAAGTTCCTGGTGCTGCACCTGTTTTGTTTATATATCTATATAGAGCAGGATGTAAAATATCTCCAACCAACGAAGATTTTCCACTACCACTCACGCCCGTTACTACAGTTAAAACACCTAAAGGAAAGTCTACATTAATATCCTTTAAGTTATTTTGCATCGCCCCTTCAACCTTAATGGAATATTTCCAAGGCATAGGCACTCTCTTATATCGACTCCTTTCCCCTGCCAAATATTGTAGAGTCAAAGATTTTTCTACATCTACAGGATTTTGCCTTTCCTTCAATTTCCCTTGGAAAACAATATCTCCACCATAGACTCCTGCCTTTGGCCCCATGTCTATGAGAAGATCTGCTGCTCTCATTATTTCTTCATCGTGTTCAACCACAACAACGGTATTTCCTATATCTCTTAAGCTTTTTAATACAGAAATAAGTTTTTGTGTATCATGAGAATGCAAACCAATACTAGGCTCATCTAAAATATAAAGTGACCCCACTAACGAACTTCCCAAAGCTGTTACTAAATTAATTCTCTGGCTTTCTCCACCCGATAAGGTGTTTGATGCTCGATCCATAGTCAAATAACCAAGGCCCACATCATTAATATATTCCAAACGGAAAAGTATATCTTTTATTGCCTTTGAAGCCACCTTAGAGTCATGCTCATCTAAATCAACATTTTTAAGAAAATCCATCAGCTCTGTTACATTCATAGCTAGTAATTCAGAAATTGTCTTACCTGCAACCTTAACATAATGAGCTTCCTTTCTTAAGCGAGTTCCATTACAAGCCTGACATGTAGTCCTACCACTGTAACGACTCAACATATATTTATACTGAATTTTGTATCGATTTGCCTCAACCCACTCAAAAAATTCATTTATACCGATAATCGAATCTTCCTCGCTCTCCCCCTTGCGACCATTCCAAATCACATCCCTTTGCAGAGTAGTCAAGTTACAGTAAGGTTCAAAAATAGGAATATCATACCTCTCAGCATTACGAATTATATGATTATTAAACCAACTCATCTTTTCTCCCCTCCAACATGCAATCGCTCCATCATAAATTGACTTACTCTTATCAGGTATTACCAAATCTGGACTTATACCAATAATTTTACCCAAACCACCACAAACAGGACAAGCTCCTAAAGGGCTATTAAAACTAAATAAATACTCATCTGGTTTTTGGAAACTCATTCCATCCGCCTCAAAACGATTGATAAACTGCTTAAATTCTATCTTTTTATCAGATATTTGAGTGGGTTCTTTATCTTGATCTTGACTAAGTTTTTGATCTGGTTCTGGACTATGTTTTTTATTTTGATATTGACTGAGTTCTTTATCTAGGTCTGGATTAAATTCTTTTCTTATATATAAAATGCCGTTTCCTGCATCAAATGCAGTTGCCACTGAAGAAAACAGACGAGTTTTTAAGTCTTCTTTTTCTAATTCATCTAAATCTACAGATGTCTTAAGCCTATCTATAAGGAGATATAAGTCTTCAGGATAATCCCCCGTCTCAGCCTTCTGCATAATCTCCTCGATTCTAACCACCTTATCAGTAAAAAATCGAGAATAACCCTCCTCCTTTAGCCTCAACATAAGCTCAACTTTATCTGTTCTTTCTGCCCAATTAAGATTAGCCAGTATATAAATTGCAGCTGGAGCATCTTCTTCTATGTATGAAACCACATCTGATTCTGTATGACACTTCACCTCCTCTCCTGAAATTGGCGAATAAGTCTTACCAATTCGGGCATAAATCATTCGAAGATAATCATAGATTTCGGTTGTTGTAGCAATGGTTGAACGTGGATTTTTTACATTCACTCTCTGTTCTATCGCAATAGCAGGTGGAATACCCTCAATGAGCTCCACATCAGGCTTAGACATCCTACCTAAAAACTGACGAGCATAAGAAGACAAACTCTCAGCAAAACGCCTCTGGCCTTCTGCATAAAGAGTATCAAAAGCAAGGGACGACTTTCCCGAACCCGAAATACCTGTTATAACTACAAATTTGCCACGAGGAATCT
>CAYFTA010000043.1:0-9207 GCA_964346015.1 uncultured Muribaculaceae bacterium
AAATTATGGCTAAAGAAACCTTTAAAAGAGACAAACCGCACGTTAACATTGGTACTATCGGCCACGTTGACCACGGTAAAACAACTTTGACCGCTGCAATTACTACAGTACTTGCAAATAGAGGTCTATCTGCAAAGCGTTCATTCGACTCTATTGACAATGCACCAGAGGAGAAAGAGCGTGGTATTACTATTAACACTTCACACGTAGAGTACGAGACAGCAAATCGTCACTATGCACACGTTGACTGTCCAGGTCACGCTGACTATGTTAAGAACATGGTTACTGGTGCTGCTCAGATGGACGGTGCTATCCTAGTTTGTGCTGCAACTGATGGTCCTATGCCTCAGACTCGTGAGCACATTCTTCTTGCTCGTCAGGTAAACGTTCCAAGAATCGTTGTATTTATGAACAAAGTTGACCTAGTTGACGATGAGGAGATGCTAGAATTAGTAGAGATGGAGCTTCGTGACCTTCTATCGTTCTATAATTTTGACGGTGACAATACTCCTGTTATTCGTGGTTCTGCTCTTGGAGCTCTTAATGGAGACCCAGTATATGAGGAGAAAATCATAGAATTAATGGAAGCTGTTGATACTTACATACCACTTCCTCCACGTGATAATGAAAAACCATTCCTAATGCCAATTGAGGACATTTTCTCAATTACAGGTCGTGGTACAGTTGCAACAGGTCGTATTGAGACAGGTATTATTCACAGTGGTGATGAGGTTGAGATTATTGGTCTAGGTGAAAAACCAAGAAAGACAGTTGTAACAGGTGTTGAGATGTTCCGTAAGATTCTTGACACAGGTGAAGCTGGAGATAATGTTGGTCTACTTCTTCGTGGTGTTGACAAAGATGACATCAAGAGAGGTCAAGTACTTGCTAAACCAGGTGCTATTAAACCACACCAAAAATTCCAGGCTGAGATTTACGTATTGAAGAAAGAAGAGGGTGGTCGTCATACTCCATTCGGAAACCACTACCGTCCACAATTCTTCATCCGTACTCTTGACATCACAGGAGAAATCAAGCTTCCACAAGGTGTTGAGATGGTAATGCCAGGAGACAACGTTACTATTACAGTTGACCTAATCTACCCAGTTGCACTTAACGAAGGTCTTCGTTTTGCAATCCGTGAGGGTGGTAGAACAGTAGGTGCTGGTCAGGTAACTAAAGTTCTTGAGTAATTATAACTCATAATACTAGGTGGGTGAATCATTAAAGATCACGCCCACCTTTTTAGGGGAATAGTATAAGGGTAGTACAGCGGTCTCCAAAACCGTTAGTCCGGGTTCGAATCCTGGTTCCCCTGCAAATATCAAAGGTTACGATTTGGTAATGTTTAACAGACGTTGTTACATGCTTCCAACCTACAGCGTCCATTAAAAGTAAAGATGAGAAAGTTTATTAACTATCTAAAGGAATGCCATTTGGAGCTGACTAAGAAAACAACTTGGCCAGAATGGAAAAAATTACAGAATTCAGCTGTTGTAGTAATGGTTGCTTCTTTAATTTTTGCTTTTGTTATCTTCGCGATGGATTTTACTTTCCAGCATTTAATGCAGGCTATTTACTCATTATAAAATACCTTGATTTATGAGCGAGAGCGGTAAAAAATGGTATGTACTAAGAGCAGCCGGAGGAAAGGAGAAAAAAGCCAAAGAATATCTCGAAAGAGAGATAGAAAGATGTGGTCTTCAGGACTTGGTTTCACAAGTCTTAGTTCCGACAGAAAAAGTATATAGAATTAGGGATGGTAAACGTATCGCTACTGAGCGTCTTTTCTATCCTGGCTATGTGCTTATTGAGGCTGAACTTACTGGAGAGCTTCAGTATATTATACGTAATCACGTACCTCACATGTCTGGTTTTTTGACAGAGAAACGAGAATTGAGTAGAGGTGATTCGGTTAATGAGGAAAGAGTGCCTATTCCTATTAGAGAGGATGAGGCTAGAAGGATATTAGGAAAGCAGGACGAGTTAGCTAATGCTGAGGCAGAGACAGTTATCGATTACAATGTAGGTGATCCTGTTAAAATCACAGATGGCCCTTTCAATGGTTTTGATGGTACAGTAGAAGAAATAGTCGAAGATAGAAGTAAACTAAAGGTTGCGGTTATGATTTTTGGCCGTAAGACATTATTAGAACTCAACTTTACACAAGTAACTAAAGAATAATCATTAATTATGGCAAAAGAAATTGCTGGATTTATTAAACTCCAGATTAAAGGTGGCGCAGCAAATCCATCACCTCCAGTAGGACCAGCATTAGGTTCTAAGGGATTGAATATCATGGATTTCTGTAAGCAGTTCAATGCCCGTACTCAAGAGAGTGTAGGAAAGGTGTTGCCAGTAGTTATCACTGTTTATAGTGATAAATCGTTCTCATTTGAGATTAAGCAACCACCTGTGTCAGTTCAGCTAAAGGAAGCTGCTCAGATTTCTAAAGGTTCTGATGAGCCAAATAGAAAGAGAGTTGCTACTGTTACCTGGGATCAGGTTAAGTCTATTGCAGAGACCAAAATGCCAGACCTCAATTGCTTTACTCTAGAGTCTGCAATGAGAATGGTAGCAGGTACTGCGAGAAGTATGGGTATCAAAGTACAAGGAGAATTTCCAGAACTTAATTAATTCACAAGCAAATGGGTAAACTTACAAAAAATCAAAAAGCAGCATACGAAAAATTTGACGCTGCTGTGGAATATAAGCTTGCTGAGGCATGTGAACTTGTAAAGGAAATTACTTTCACAAAATTTGATGCGTCAGTAGAACTTCACATAAAACTCGGTGTAGACCCACGTAAAGCAGACCAAATGGTTCGTGGCGTGGTAACTCTTCCACATGGAACAGGTAAAGACGTAAAAGTCCTTGTTCTTTGTACTCCAGATAAGGAAGAAGAAGCTAAAGAGGCAGGAGCAGATTATGTTGGCCTTGATCAATACATCGATAAGATTAAAGGAGGATGGACAGATGTTGATGTTATCATCTGTACTCCATCTGTAATGGCTAAAGTTGGTGCCATTGGTAGAATCTTAGGACCTAGAGGTCTTATGCCAAACCCTAAGACAGGTACAGTAACAATGGATGTTGGTACTGCAGTAAAAGAGGTTAAGGCTGGTAAGATTGACTTTAGGGTAGATAAAACAGGTATTGTACATGCTGCAATAGGAAAGGTATCTTTCACACCTGAGCAAATTTTTGATAATGCAAAAGAACTACTTTCTACAGTTATCAGATTGAAGCCTCAGACTCTAAAAGGTGCATATATGCAGACAGTTACAATGTGTTCTACAATGAGCCCAGGAATTCGTGTAGATGTTAAATCAATTGATTAGTGCTGTAAAAAAATAAACGTTATGAGAAAAGAAGGAAAACTTGAAATTATTAACGCGATTACAGCACAACTAGAGTTAACACCTAACTTCTATATTGCAGACATCGCAGGATTAAATGCTGAAAAAACATCAGAACTACGTAGAGAGTGTTTCAAGAGCAATATAAAACTTGTTGTTGTAAAGAATACTCTTCTTACAAAAGTTCTTGAAGCATCGGGAAATGAGGAAATGGCAAAATTGGTTTCTGTACTTAATGGACCGACTGCTTTAATGTATACTGATGTTCCAAATGCACCAGCAAAAGTAATTAAGAAATTTAATGACGCAGGATTAAACAAGCCTCTATTAAAGGGTGCTTATATCCAGGAGTGGCCAGTCTTCATCGGAGAAGAAACTCTTGCTCAGCTTCATGCAATTAAATCGCGCGAGGAGCTTATTGCAGATATCATTGGCTTACTTCAGTCACCAATTCGCAATGTGCTTTCTGCTCTTGAGAATAAAGAGAATGCAGTAAAGCCTGAACAAACTGAAGAAACAGCTGAAGAGAAAGTTGAAGAACAAGCTGAAGAAAAAGCGGCTGAATAAATTAGAATTAAAAACAATTTAAATAAATACAATTATGGCAGATATTAAAGCACTTGCAGAAGAGTTAGTAAACCTTACTGTAAAAGATGTACAGGAGCTTGCACAGATCCTTAAAGATGAGTACGGAATTGAGCCAGCAGCAGCAACTGTGGTAGCAGCAGCACCAGGTGCAGCAGCAGAGGTAGAGCAAACAGAGTTTGACGTATTACTTCAATCAGTTGGAGCAGCTAAATTAGCAGTAGTAAAAGCTGTTAAAGAAGCTACAGGTCTTGGATTAAAAGAATCTAAGGATATCGTTGACCAAGCACCAGTTGCAGTAAAAGAAAAGGTTTCTAAAGCAGAGGCTGAGGCTCTTAAAGCTGCCCTCGAAGAGGCAGGAGCAGAGGTTGAGATTAAATAGTCTCATCTCTTTCCCCACAGCTGGGGAAAAATCAGGTTTAGAGTCTAAGAAGGCTCTAAACCTTTTGTCGTATAAAAGATTTACTTTCAATTAAAGGTAGAAAGATGTCAAAAAAGACTACTAATCAGCGAATTTCGTTCGCGTCATCAAAAATTCTTCTTGAATATCCAGATCTTCTTGACGTTCAATTAAAGTCATTCCAGGATTTTTTTCAATTAGATACGACTCCAGAGAATCGTCGTAATGAAGGTCTTTATCAGGTGTTTCAGGAAATTTTTCCAATCGAGGACACAAGGAATAACTATAAACTTGAGTTTATCGACTATTTTATAGACCCACCTCAGTATTCGATTGATGAGTGTCTTGACAGAGGACAGACATATAGTGTTCCTCTTAAAGCAAAACTTCGCCTATCATGCAGCGATCCAGAGCATGAGGATTTTGATACTATAATCCAGGATGTTTATTTGGGTAATATCCCTTATATGACTCCAGGCGGAACATTCGTCATCAACGGTTCTGAGAGAATCATTGTGTCTCAACTCCATAGATCTCCAGGCGTATTCTTCGGACAGAGCACCCACGCAAATGGTACTAAGCTCTATTCTGCTAGAATTATTCCATTCAAGGGATCATGGATAGAATTTGCAACTGACATTAACAATGTCATGTATGCATACATTGATAGAAAGAAAAAATTACCAGTAACTACTCTACTTAGAGCTATTGGTTACAATGGAGATAAAGACATTATCGACATATTTGGTTTAGCAGATGAAATTAAAGTTACTCCATCAAATTTAAAGAAGTACGAAGGAAGAAAACTTGCTGCAAAAGTTCTTAAAACTTGGAATGAGGACTTTGTCGATGATGATACAGGAGAGGTAATCCCAGTTGAGAGAACCATGGCTATTGTTGAGCGTGGTGAAATTCTCAGCGAAGATATTATAGATAGACTTTCTGAAACTGATGTAACTACGATACTTCTTCAAAAAGAAGATGCTAATGTTAATGAGTATGCAATTATCTACAATACTCTTCAGAAAGATCCTACAAATACAGAAACTGAGGCTATCAACTATATCTATAAACAACTTCGTAATTCAGAACCACCTGATGAAACGACAGCAAGAGATGTAATTGATAAGTTATTCTTCTCAGAAAAAAGATATGATTTAGGCGATGTAGGTAGGTACCGTTTAAATAAAAAGTTGGGTCTAGAAATTGACGACTCAATAAGGGTTCTTACCAATACAGATATTATTGAGATTATAAAATATCTCGTTAAGCTAATTAATTCAAAAATAGTTGTTGATGATATCGACCATTTGAGTAATCGTCGTATCAGGACAGTAGGCGAGCAATTAGCCAACCAGTTTAGTATTGGTCTTTCAAGAATGGCCCGTACTATCCGTGAAAGAATGAATGTTAGAGATAGTGAGCAGTTTGCATCAACAGACCTTATCAATGCTAAGACTCTTTCATCTGTGATTAACTCGTTCTTTGGAACTAGCCAGTTATCGCAGTTTATGGATCAAACAAACCCTCTTTCAGAAATGACTCACAAACGTCGTCTTTCTGCTTTAGGTCCAGGTGGTCTATCAAGAGATAGAGCAGGTTTTGAGGTTCGTGACGTTCACTATACTCACTATGGCCGTCTTTGCCCTATTGAGACACCTGAGGGACCGAATATTGGTCTTATTTCTTCACTTTGTGTATATGCAAGAATCAACGATTTAGGTTTTATAGAAACTCCATACCGTAAGGTTCAAAATGGTAAAGTAGACCTTTCAAATGATGGTTGGATTTACATGAGTGCTGAAGAAGAGGAAGAAGAAAAGATTTCACTTGCTAACATCCAAATGGACGACCAGGGAAATATTCTAGAAGAAAGAATTCAGTGTCGTGATGGTGCAGATTTTCCAGTAGTGACCAAGGAAGATGTTCACTATATGGACGTAGCTCCTAATCAAATTGCTTCTGTTGCTGCTTCTTTGATTCCATTCTTAGAGCATGATGACGCTCACCGTGCATTGATGGGAGCAAACATGATGAGACAAGCTGTTCCACTTCTTTGTCCAGAGGCACCAATTGTAGGTACTGGACTAGAGGAAAGGGTGTGCCTTGACTCTAGAACACAAATTATTTCAGAAGGAAAGGGTGAAGTTGTTTATGTGGACGCTAATGAAATCCATGTAAAATATATTAAAACAGAAGACGAAAAATTTGTAAGTTTTTGTCCTGAAATTACTGTATACAAGCTTCCTAATTTTAGAAGAACAAACCAAAGTACAACTATTCTTCTCAAACCTATTGTTCGCAAAGGTGACAAAATAGAGAAAGGACAGGTGTTGACAGATGGTTATGCAACTGAAAATGGAGAACTTGCTCTTGGTAGAAACCTCAAAGTGGCTTTCATGCCGTGGAAGGGCTATAACTATGAAGACGCAATAGTGATTTCAGATCGTATGATTCGTGAAGATATTCTTACATCAATCCATGTTGATGAGTACATAACAGAGGTTCGTGATACTAAGCGTGGTGAGGAAGAACTTACTTCAGACATACCAAATGTAAGTGAAGAAGCTACTAAGGAACTTGGCGAGGATGGTATTATTAGGGTAGGAGCTCTTGTTGAACCTGGTGATATTATGATTGGTAAGATTACTCCTAAGGGAGAAACTGATCCTTCACCAGAAGAAAAACTACTAAGGGCAATTTTTGGAGATAAAGCAGGTGACGTTAAAGATGCTTCACTTAAGGCATCTCCTTCATTGAGTGGTACAGTTATTAATACTGCTCTTTATGAAAAGGCTACGAAAGCCAATAATAGAGCTTCCAGAGCTGAATTAAAAGTAAAGATTGAAAAAGTTGAGAGTGAAATAGCAGCTAAGCTAGAATCTCTTAGAGCTAAATTCTTGGAAAAACTTGCTATTCTTGTCGAGGGTAAGAAGAGTGCAGGAATTAGCGATCTTTATGGTGTCGAGATTATCGCAAAGGGTAAAGCTATCACAGCTGAAGATATTAGGGATATTGATTATGAAAATATCAATTCAAGCAAATGGACTTCAGACAAAAATGCTAATACTCTAATCAAAAATCTTATCAATAATTATGTAATTGCTCATAAAGAACAACTTGCTAAGGGTAGAAGAGTTGTAGATAAGATTAAGATTGGTGATGAACTTCCAAATGGTGTAATGAAACTTGCTAAAGTTTATATTGCAAAGAAGAGGAAGATTAGAGTCGGCGATAAGATGGCAGGACGTCATGGTAATAAGGGTATCATTGCAAAAATTGTAAGGGAAGAAGATATGCCTTTCCTTGATGATGGTACTACTGTTGATATTATCCTAAATCCACTTGGTGTACCTTCTCGTATGAACCTTGGTCAGATTTATGAAACAGTTCTAGGATGGGCTGGTGCTGAGCTAGGTGTGAAGTTTAGTACTCCTATTTTTGATGGTGCAGATCTAGATGATATTACCGAATATACAGACAAAGCAGGTCTTCCAAGATATGGTAGAACATATCTAAGAGATGGAGGAACAGGGGACTATTTTGACCAACCTGCTACTGTTGGAGTTATCTATATGATTAAGTTAGGACATATGGTAGAAGATAAGATGCACGCAAGAAGTATTGGACCATATTCTCTTATTACTCAGCAACCTCTTGGTGGTAAAGCACAGTTCGGAGGTCAGCGTTTTGGAGAGATGGAGGTATGGGCTCTTGAAGCTTTTGGCGCAGCTAATATACTTCAGGAAATTCTAACTGTTAAATCTGATGACGTTGCAGGTAGATCTAAAGCATATGAAGCAATCGTTAAGGGTGATCTTATGCCAACTCCTGGTATACCAGAGTCGCTCAATGTATTGCTCCATGAGCTAAGAGGTCTCGGACTTAAGGTTACTTTGGACTAATTATAGACAATTTGAAATTTTAGAAAAATGTCGACTTTTAATAGAGAAAATAAGCAAAAAAGCAATTTCGAAAGCATCAGCATAGGTCTTGCTTCTCCTGAGGATATTAAGGGAAGATCTTCGGGAGAGGTATTGAAGCCAGAAACTGTAAACTACAGAACATATAAGCCAGAAAGAGATGGACTTTTCTGTGAGAAGATTTTTGGCCCTACAAAAGATTACGAATGCCATTGTGGTAAGTATAAGAGAATACGTTATCGCGGTATAGTTTGTGATCGTTGTGGTGTTGAAGTTACTGAGAAGAAAGTTCGTAGGGAGAGAATGGGCCATATTGAGTTAACTGTTCCTGTTGCTCATATTTGGTACTTTAGATCTGCTCCTAATAAGATTGCAGCTCTTGTTGGTATTCCAGCAAAAAAATTGGAATCTGTAATTTATTATGAAAAATACATAGTAATTCAACCAGGTACTTCAGGCTTCCAAAAACTAGATCTTATTTCAGAAGATGAGTATCTAGATTTATATGCAAGAATGCCAGAGCAATATAACATGCCTGCTGACCATCCTGATAAATTTATTGCAGGAATGGGAGCAGAAGCAGTTTACAAATTGTTAGAAGAAATTGATATTGATGCACTTGCAAAGGAACTGCGTTCTAAGACAAAGAATGAAACCTCACAGCAGAGGAGAGCAGATGCTCTTAAGAGACTCGGTATTGTGAAGTGGTTCCAAGAGTCTAAGGAAGTAAACAGACCAGAGTGGATGATTCTTAAAATCATCCCTGTTATTCCACCTGATTTAAGACCATTGGTTCCATTAGATGGTGGACGTTTTGCTACTTCAGATCTCAATGACCTATATAGAAGAGTTATTATTAGAAATAATCGTCTAAAGAGACTTATAGAAATTAAGGCTCCAGAGGTTATTCTTAGAAATGAGAAGCGTATGCTTCAAGAGT
>CAYFTA010000044.1:0-9131 GCA_964346015.1 uncultured Muribaculaceae bacterium
TGGCTTGGGATTTTAAGACAGGCAAAACAAAAGTTTGGTCAAGAGAAGTTGAGGAGCTTCCTGAATATAAAGGTTCTGGGCATGGAGGAGGAGACTTCGCTATGGTTCGTGACTTTATTGAAGCTGTTGCTGCCCAAGATCAGTCTAAGCTAAGTAGTACTCTAGAGGCTTCTGTTGAAAGCCATGTTATAGGCTTTGCTGCAGAGAAAAGCCGTAAGTCTATGCGCAAGGCTAGAATTAAGATGAGGGATTAAGGTCTTAAAATATCTGGATAAAGACATTAAAAAGTATAATTACTATGGTAAAGGCTTTGATTGTGGCTGTTGCTGAAAATGGTGCTATAGGGAAAGATAATCAGCTCCTATGGCATCTTTCAGAGGATTTGAAATATTTTCGCAGAACAACTACTGGTCATCCTGTAATAATGGGGCGTAAAACCTACGAATCCATTGGCAGGCCACTACCCAAGCGCACAAACATAGTAATTACAAGGTCTTCAGAGGCTCCAGAAGGGACTCTTTTAGCAGGATCGCTTCAGGAGGCTTTTGATTTAGCGACAAAAGCAGACCAGATGCCAGAAGAGGGTGAGCCCATATGCTTTGTAATGGGAGGAGGGCAAATCTATGAACAGGCTATGCAATACGTGGATAAGCTCTATATTACCCATGTTCATACAGTTGTAGAAGATGCAGACACCTTCTTCCCTGAAATTAATACAGAAGTATGGGAAGTAGAGTCCAGGTCTCCACTAATGGAAGATGAAAAATCGGGGCTTAATTTTGAGTTCGCTGTTTATAGACGCATAACCCACTAAGTCCGAGCAAGAGAATAATTAATACAATGGAGCTGGCACGAGAAATGTCGGCTCCTATTTTATATGAATCAGGCTCAAATCGCATGATTATTTCATAGTCTCCTACAGGAAGAATAGCACCTCTTAACATCCAGTTTGCTCTAAATAGTTCTAATTCTTCTGCTTGCTCTGAAGCATGATATTCTCCATGTTTAACTTTGCCTCCCTGTCCAACAGGTTCAAGCCATGCTTTCCATCCTTCAGGATAGAAAATCTCACTGAAAATAGCAACGCTTTCAACTGTGGAGCTATAATTATAGCGAAGCTCATTAGGCTTATATGATGTTAACATAAGCTCTCGTACATCACCATCCGAAATAGACGGCACATCAGTCTTCATAGGCCTAAAATCAGCTCCAATTACAGCAGAGTCTCGTAAATCAACCTCTCCAATTAAGACAATTTCCTCGTCAGGATTAGCAGCTTCAACGAAATCTTCAACAAACCATGCATGCCCCATTGCTTGAAAGTTCCTAATAGGTGAATATTCTCCCCCTAGGATGATGTATTTATCATTAAGCATTGACAAAACAGGCAAGTATGGAAGGCTTTCCTCCGTGCCAGATATTGTTTGACGCTCCTGTACTGTTTTATAAATAAGATTAATTTCATCTGTTATATAATGTTCTATCAAGTCCTGATATCTCCGAAGCTTTGCAGGGCTATAACCACCAATGTTTTTATGGTGATAGCTTGGAATAGAACTGTTAAAAACATTTACACTTAGGTCAAGAACCCTATAATTTGGGTCTTTATCTTCAAGGATTATTTCATCTACAGGCCTTAATGCAAAAGAATTATTAAATTCTCGTGGAGTTACAAAATGATCTTTGTTGAGATATCTTTTACCAAGAGGTATTAAATCTATAATGACTAAAATAATCACAGTATAAGGAAGAAGTTTTGCCCTTTTTTGAAAAACATTTTCATCTTTTGACTGATATAAGACGAAGATTAACACAAAAGCAAGCATTATAATAGTAAAAGAACGTATTGCATCTGCTTTAAGTAAGCTTACCCTGTCTGCTACAAGAGTTTCCTGTAATACTTCTGGTAGGCTTGCATCATTCGCACTTATAAAAGAACCAGCAATGCCAGGAACCAGCCAAGCAAAAAAACAAAATCCAGCAGTTAGTATAAAAGCTGCTAAACCAGCCTTTGATAATTGTGTTTTTTGATATTTCCCCTTTATAACTCTATCAAGCACAACAAAACCAAGTAAAGGCACAGTGACCTGGAGTATAATTAATGCCATTGATACAGTTCTAAACTTATTGTATAAAGGAGCATAATTAAACCAAAGCTTGGTAAAAACCATAAAATGGCTGCCCCAAGCAAGTAAAATAGCTAAGACCGTCGCAACCAATAGCCACCATTTTTCCTTGCCTTTAAAGAGGAAGAGTCCAAGCATAAAGAGAAATATGGAAAGTGCACCAATATACATTGGTCCAGCAGTGAAAGGTTGTGGACCCCAATATAGTGGCATATATTTTATCATTTGACGCCAATTTGGCTGTTCGTATTTCTTAAGAAGCTGAGCAGTTTCAGAATCCATATCCAAAGCACCTGCAGAAGATCCTCCATTGAAGTTTGGAATCAAAATATTTGGAGTTTCTTCTATACCATAAGACCAAGCTGTTGCATAATCTAACTCAAGCCCAGCAGTGTTTTTATCATCAGATGTGAGCTCTGAACCACCTCTCATAGTGTATGGTGTGTATTTATAAGTAGGAAGGAGTTTGTTCGTATTAGTTGCAATACCGATACTACCTATAACTAATAAAAAAGCAGAGGCAATGAAAAATTTTCCTAGTTTAGCTCTTTTTTCCTTATTTGCTATAAGGCTTATAAATAGGACAATAGCATATAGGAAAATAACTATTGCAAGATAATATGTAATCTGTGGATGATTCGCCTTTATTTGAAAACTTAGAGCAAAACCAAAGAGAGTTGCTCCTAGGGCAGTTTTTGGGAGCCAATCCTTCCAGTCTTTATCTTCTTTTTGGACTTGTTTATAAGTATAAATGAGCGCAGCTAATACCCATGGGAAATATGCTATTGCCTGCATTTTAGTATTATGTCCTACTTGTATTATCTGCATATTGTAGGAACAAAAGGCTATGGCAATGGCTCCACCAATAGCTAATAAGGTGTTAACACCCATTGAAAGCATTAGTAAAAAACCACCGAGCAAAGCTAGGAATAGATAAGTAGCAGGTCGTTTACCGATTAGGAAAAATTTATAAATAGGATCCGTTAAATCGCCTTCAAAATCATCAATAGTAGTGGTTGTGGGCATACCACCAAACATAGAATTTGTCCAATAGGTAGGGTCGTCTGGATTTGCTTTATTATGAGACATAGCTTCCTGAGCCATACCTTTCCAACCAGAAATATCTGCTTGGTTTACAATTTTTCCACTTAAAACTTCGGGTACAAAGCCGTAGGCAAGAACTAAAAAGAAAACGATGATGCCAAGGAGGGCTAGGCCTTGTTTTAGCAATGTATTTTTTGAGTTTAGTTTATTCATTTTTACTTGATTTTATAACAGGGAATCCATAAGGGAAACCATTTCTTTACTTAAGTTTTTTCTTGAGTATTTTTCAATATTTTGAGTGTTCGATTCGAGGTTGTCAGAACGAAAATCTTTCCAGCTTTTATCAATATAAGCCTTAATATAAGCCTTTTCTTCCCAATCAAAAACTACTCCTGCCTTAGTTTCTGCAAGGATTCTTGCCATTGCCCCATCCTTTTGACCTATTCCCAAAATTGGTCTTTTAGAGGCAAGGTATTCAAAGAGTTTGCCTGGTAGAGTTGCCTTGTATTCTGGTTCTTTTCTAAGAGGAAGAATTAGGATAGAAGATGCTTTTTGTTCTCTTACTGCCGTTTTATGGTCTTTATAACCAAGGTCTATGAGGTTTTTATTCAAACCAGCTTCCTTTATGCTTTGAATTATGGCCTCATCGGTTTTACCAATTAGTCGAAGCCTGAGCATTTTGCTAAATTCTTCATCATTAGAGCTTTTCTCTGCAAGAACTTTCCAAAGAGTTGTTGGGTTGCCGTCGGCTGCAAATAAGCCTGTGTGTGTAATATTAAAAAAACCATCAGCTTCGACAATTTGCTCAAAGTCTTCCCCATCATAGCCATTAGTAATAAGATGAATAGGAGTCTTTGTCATGGCTTGAAACTCTTCTTGTACCAAAGGAGAAACGGCAACTACAGTGGTTGCATCATTTAAAACCTTTTTCTCCAGCTTTATATGTTTTTTCTTCGCCCATGAACTCAAGTTTAGATGTTTAAAATAAAACATTTTAGTCCAGGGGTCACGGAAATCAGCTATCCATGGAAGTTCTGTTGTTTTTGCAAGTTTTCTTGCAATTAAATGCATAGAATGTGGAGGGCCAGTGCTTATAATTATATCTACAGGATTTTCTTTTAGATAATTTTTAAGAAATCTTACAGAGGGGTTTATCCAAAAACAACGAGGGTCAGGTATAAAAATATTGCCTCTTACCCACATAGAAAGTCTTTGTCCAAAGCTTTTCTTTTGAGCGTTGATAGGATTTACTTCCTTTTTCTTTTTCTTGTTACCCTTTTTGAAACTCAGAGCTCTATATATACCATAAGGCTCAAAAATCTTTGTTTTAACCACCTCAACTGATTTAGGAATCTCATCTCCTAATGTATCATCTAAAACTATTAATTCTGGATTTTCAGGAGTGTAGATTACAGGTTGCCAGCCAAGTGAAGGAAGGTATTTTGCAAACTTCACCCATCTTTGAACACCAGAGCCACCAGAAGGAGGCCAGTAGTAGGATATGATTAAAACTCTTTTCATAATTTTTTGATAGTGTCATTCTTAGGAACGTGTGCCCATCACAATGATTTATAAAAACCGAAGGTCAAAATTAATAAAATATTTGCGATAATTTGGTATATTTGCAAGATGTCAGTATTAGACAATCTTGAAAATAAAGAACCAAATAGAACTGACGTAAAAAATATGGCAACAAAGAAACAAAAGCTTACCCCAATGATGAAGCAATTCTTCTCTGTTAAGGCGGAGCATCCAGATGCTATGCTTCTTTTCAGATGTGGTGACTTTTATGAAACTTTTGGAGACGATGCTGTTACAGCCAGTAAGGTCTTGGGAATAGTCCTTACATCTCGCTCTAGTGCCGATCCTGACGCTATTCCAATGGCTGGTTTTCCACATCATTCTTTGGAAACCTACCTTCCAAGACTCGTGCGCGCTGGTTATAAAGTAGCTGTTTGTGATCAGCTAGAGGATCCAAAATTTGCTAAGGGAGTTGTTAAAAGAGGTGTTACTGAGCTTGTAACCCCAGGTGTTGCCTTCTCTGATCAGCTTTTAGAACAGAAAGAGCACAACTTTATTGCAGGCCTTACTTTCGATAAAGACAAATGTGGTGTAGCTTTTTTAGATGTTTCTACGGGCACCTTCAGGGTTGCAGAGGGCTCTCTGGATTATATAGCTACTTTACTCGATTCTTTTGCCCCAAAGGAACTTTTGGTTCGTAGAGGTTATGAAAAAGGTGTAAGAGAACGTTTTGGGAATCATTATTATATATCAAGCCTAGAAGACTGGGCTTTTGTCTATGAAACAGCTGTACAAAAACTAACCAGACAGCTTAAAGTAGATTCTCTAAAGGGTTTTGCTATTGATAATTTTCCTTTAGGAATTATTTCGGCAGGAGCTTTGCTCATGTATCTTGAACAAACTCAGCATTATGGTTTAAGTAATATTTGCTCTATATCCAGAATAGATGAAAACAAATTTGTTTGGATGGATAAATTTACTTTTCGCAATCTAGAAATATTTAATTCTTTGGCTGGCAAGGAGGGTAAGAGTCTTGTGGAAGTAATGGATAAATGTTCTTCCCCAATGGGGGCAAGAATGCTTCGTACCTGGCTTGCAATGCCTATTATGGATATAGAAGAACTAGAGGATAGATATTCTATAGTTCAATATTTTACAGATAATAAGCCCGATTTGGTAGAGTTGCAGAAGATGATAGGGGATGTTGGGGATATGGAAAGAATAACTTCTAGAGCAGCAGCAGGCAAGATTCTACCGAGAGAAATACTACAATTAAGCAGGGGATTAGCTCAGATTTCTCCTATTACCAAACTTTGTAAGGGCAAAGGAGTTGAGGCCTTAGATTCACTTATGGCGGAAATAGCTGACTGTGAACCTTTATTAGAACATATAAAAAAGACTCTTCATAGCGAGACAGCAGCAGCTCTAGGCAAGGGAGACGTAATAGCAGAAGGTGTAAGTAAAGAGCTGGATGAACTAAGACATCTTGTACATCACAGTAAAGAATATTTATTGGAAGTTCAGCAAAGAGAAACTCAAAAAACGGGTATAAGCTCATTAAAAATAGGTTTTAATAATGTCTTCGGATATTATCTAGAGGTAAGAAACACTCATAAGGATAAGGTGCCGTCAGACTGGGTTAGAAAACAAACTTTAGTGAGTGCGGAAAGATATATTACAGCAGAATTAAAAGAATATGAGGAGAAGATATTAGGAGCAGAGGAGAAAATTCTTGCATTAGAGACAATGTTCTATGGAGAATTAGTAAGAGAGATTCAAAATAATATTGTTTCAATTCAGAAAAACAGTCACATTTTAGCGCGTTTGGATGTGCTTTCTGGTTTTTCTGATTTAGCTTTGTCTAATAAATATTGTCGTCCCACAGTAAATGAAAGTGGAACTATTGATATTAAAGATGGACGTCACCCAGTTATCGAAACAATGATGCCAATAGGAGAGGAGTTTGTTCCAAACGATGTGTTCTTAGATCAAGAATCGCAGCAGATTATCATCCTTACAGGTCCAAATATGTCTGGAAAATCTGCTCTTCTTAGGCAAACTGCTTTAATTTCAATAATGGCTCAGGTTGGTAGTTTTGTGCCAGCATCATATGCTAGCTTGGGTTATTGTGATAAGATATTTACTCGAGTTGGGTCTTCTGATAATATCTCTAGAGGAGAGTCTACTTTCATGGTGGAAATGCTAGAAACCTCTATGATTTTACATAATCTTTCTGCTCGATCTTTGATATTATTGGACGAAATCGGACGTGGAACATCTACTTACGACGGTATGTCAATAGCACGAGCAATTGTAGAATATATTCACGAATATGGACAAGGAGCAAAAACTCTGTTTGCAACCCATTATCATGAGCTTAATGACCTAGAAGAGCTTTATCCGAGAGTGAGAAATTATCATATTTCATTTAAGGAAGTAGGTAAAAATGTGATTTTCCTTCGTAAGTTAAAACCAGGAGGTGTTGCCCATAGCTTTGGTATACATGTTGCTAGAATGGCAGGCATGCCTCAACAAGTTCTGAATTCAGCAGAGCAAACCTTGGCAGGATTGGAGGAAGATGATAGAAAGGCAGTTAAAGCAAAGAAAACAATAAAGCCTTATAATGTAAAGGAGGGAAGAGTTCAGGGAGACGGTTCTCTACAACTTTCATTTTTTCAGCTCGAAGATCCTTTACTTGCTTCACTGAAAGAAGATTTAGATAAAGCAGATTTGAATAATATGACTCCTTTACAGGCTTTTGATCTGTTGAGAAGCATGAAAGATAAAATGGGACTTTAAAAATTAAATAAATGAGACGTATATTAAAAACAGCCACATTAATTTTAGGAATACTGTTTATTGTAGCTTGTAATAAGAATGAAAAGCAAACAAAGAACTTAATTGTAATGATACCAGACGGAACATCAACATCTGTTTTACCCGTTACAAGATGGTATAAATTTACCCAAGATTCTACTCAAAACTTTTTGCATTTAGATTCGCTGATAACAGGAATGGTAAGATCTTATCAATCCAATGCTGCTGTTTCTGCTTCCCCTGCAGCCATGTCGGCTTATATGACAGGATATCTTCATACAAGTTCAAATATATCAGTGCATCCTAAGCCTTCTAGTCAAGATATGTTTTATGTAGACCCATCGAAGCCGTATCAGCCTTTGGTTACTGTTTTTGAGGCAGCAAAATTGAATAATAAGTCTGTAGGAACAGTGACTACAGTAAGTTTTAATCATGCAACACCTGCGGCGACCATGTCTCACACTTCAACAAGAAATGAAATGAGTGAGATAGCATATCAGATGGCATCTCAAAACATGGATATAGTTGTGGGTAGTGGTACTATGTATGTGGACGAACATCTTAAAAATATACTCAAAGAAAAGAAGATTGCTTTATATCTAAATGACCTAGAGGGTTTTAGGTCTCATGAACAAGGAAAGGTCTGGGCTTTGTGGAAGGAAGTCGAGATGGATTATGATATGGATAGAGACCCTTCTGTACAACCTTCTTTGACTGAATTGTCAATGAAAGCGATAGATTTACTCTCAAAGAACAAAGAAGGTTTTTGCCTATTAATAGAAGGAGGTTTAGTAGATTATGCGGCACATGCAAATGATCCAATAGCTCTTGTTAGAGAATTTGAGGCTTTCGATGATGCTGTTGCAGCAGTAGTAGAATGGGCTAAAAAAGACAGAAATACAACAGTGGTGATTATGCCCGATCATGGTAATGCTATGATTAATTATCCTAAAAACAGTTATTCTAAGAAATATAGAACAAAAGCAGATTCAATTTTTGTAGACCTAGCAAAGGCAAAGGTTTCTTATAATAAAATGGCAGAAATCCTCGCTCAAACTCCGAAAGAAGAAATTAAGTCTGTGTTTAAGGAAAATTCTGGTTTAGACTTAACACAAGAGCAGTACGAGCTACTAATTAAAAACCTTGATGTTATAACAGAAGACTATACTGAAGTCTATAAATCTCAAAACCTTCAATCTGTAATAGCAAGCATTTATTTATCAAATACAAACATCAATTTTGCTTCTTCTTCTCATACTGTGGAAGACGTTTTTCTTGCTGCTTATCATCCAAAAGGATGTGTCCCAAGAGGTATTATAAGAAATCTAGACCTGAATCACTACATGTGTGAAGTCTTAGGCATTCCAAAAACATTGGATGAATACACGGCAGAAAACTTTGTTAAGCACACGGAGCTCTTTGAAGGAGCAGAGTTCGAAATTCAAAATACAGACTCAATAATTCCTATCCTTGAGGTTAAAAAGAACGGCAAGGTCTTAAGGGCTCAGGCTTATTCTTCTTATGTGGAAGTTGATGGTCAAAGAATAGATTTAGAACTTCCAGTTGTCTACATTGGAGCCACAAAATCATTCTACCTCCCTCGAAAAGTAAAAATTTAATAAA
>CAYFTA010000045.1:0-6472 GCA_964346015.1 uncultured Muribaculaceae bacterium
AGCCAAGGGCGTGTTCTATTGATTGGAATGAAGGCTTTTTCTGAATAGTAGACATTATGTTTTAAATACTTAAAAGGGACCGTCCCCAAAGGTCGGCCCCTTTTAATTCTCTAAATATTAATGATAAAAATAATCCAGTCTATAAAGATTTTTGGTTCAAAAACGGCCCTATTAGTAGCAATAGTAGTGCTTTCTTTCGTTTTGGGTTCTTGTAATAAAGAGCCTGATGATTATCTTGCTCTAGCTGTGAGATCAGACAGAGTTTCTTATGAGGCAGGATTTGTATTTGTAAGCGTTGAAAGTGAAAGGGCATGGACCTTAGCCTTGGTAGATGAAGAGGGTGAGGTGGATTGGGCGACTCTTTCAGTGACTGAGGGTCAAGGTGTTATGGCTAATATTATCCTTTCTTATGGAGAAAATAAGTCAGAAAGTGAGAGAACCTTAACAATTGTAGTAGATAATGGAAAGGCTTGGAAAAGAATAAATTTTACTCAACTTTCTTCAGGCGAAAGACCAATTGATCCTACAGATCCCAAAATAAGTCCAAAAGGTAAAGGATGGCTTGAACTTCCTGCAATGGATGATGAAAATCTTGCTTATTTCTATCACACATTCAAGTATGGATCCGAGACACTTCGTAATTTCTCATTTGGCTGGAGTCAAAAAGATGGAGTGGCTATTTGGGTTGCCTATCCTTTGAATAAAACTTATACAAATAGAAATGTTGGAAGAAGCAATGCATGGGCACTTGATCCACTGTTAAAACCACCATATCAGTCAGCAGCCCCATTTACTGGTTATGCAGGAAGCTATGACCGTGGGCATCAAGTACCTTCAGCTGATAGACTATGTACATATGAAGCCAACGCTCAAACTTTTTATGGTACGAATATGACGCCACAATTAGGTGGACTCAATCAAGCAGCTTGGGGAGTATTAGAAAGCAGGGTCAGAGAAATGGCAAATACTTCGGATACCACTTATGTAGTTACTGGCTGTATAGTAGAGCCGAAAATTGGTCTAACAAGAGATTCAGATGGTATGAGCCTAACTATACCGAGTGCTTATTTTAAGGCAATTCTTCGTTATTCTGCGCATTCTACAACTACTCAATGGGAAGCAATTGCTTATTATGTAGAACATAAGGCAGCAACTAGTATTTCTAGGGATTGGATAATGACAGTTGATGAATTAGAAGAAAAGACAGGTATAGATTTTTTTGTAAATTTACCAGATGCTACTGAGCAAAGGGTGGAAAGTCGATTACCTGTAAATCTAAGTCCTTGGCTATAACATGAATATATAAATAATTATATGAAAATATTCAATAAAGTGAAAAGAATAGTAAATATCCTACTTGTGCTTTTAATGTTTAGCACATGTATGATGGCTCAAAAAAAGCCAACAAAGAATTATGTTGTGGGTTTCTACAACCTTGAAAACTTGTTTGATATTTATGATGACCCAGTTAAGAATGATAATGAATTCCTTCCAGATGGTCAAAATAAATGGACACAAGCTAAGTATGAAAAGAAATTAGCAAATATGGCTAAGGTTCTTGCTGAAATGAAAAAAGAGAATGGTGTTTGGCATACTTTACTTGGCGTCAGCGAGATTGAAAATCGTCTGGTGCTCGAAGATTTAGTATCACAGCCAGCTATTGCAGATGCTAATTACCAAATTATCCACTACGATGGCCCAGATAGACGTGGAGTTGATGTAGCCCTGCTCTATAACCCTAAGACCTTTACTTACGAAGCAAGTGAATCAATTCCTTTTACTTTTGAAGGAAGTTCAATTGATTTTTTAATGGATCAAGAGCGGCAAGAATACTTTAAAACTCGTGATATTCTCATGGTTCGTGGGCTTATTGATGAAGAAAAGGTAGCAATTTATGTTGCTCATCTTCCTTCAAGAGCAGGTGGTAGAAAAGGAGGAAATCAGCTTCGAGACCGTGGTGCTGAGATTATCTATAATCACGCTATGGCCCTTCAAGAAGAGTTTCCTGGTATTAAAATTATTGTTTGTGGAGACATGAATGATAATCCTACAGATCCAAGTATGGCAGAATATCTTCGTGGGAAAGAGAAGATAAAGGATGTTACAGATAAAGACTTTTTCTCTCCATTCACTTCTATGTTAAAAGCAGGCTTTGGTTCTTTGGCATATCAAGGAGTGTGGAGTATTTTTGATCTTATTCTTGTAAATAAAGCTCTCGTTGATGCTCCAGAAGGAACATTGAAAATTCGCCAGCTACATAGAAGAGGATATTATGGTCGTATTTTTAAGAAACCATTCTTAATTACACAAAAAGGTCAATATAAGGGCTATCCTTTCCGTACTTTTTCTGGTGGTTCATTTATAGGTGGTTATAGCGATCACCTTCCAGTGTATATTGTAATATCAAAATAATATGAGAAAATTAATATTAACAATTTTAACAATCTTTTTCTCGGTAGCTCTTTTTGCTCAAGGACTTCCGGGAGGAGTAAAAGCCACAGTTGTTAGCCGTGTCGATAGGCAACCAATTGCAGGAGCAGAAGTTGTTTTGTCGCAAGCTAGTCAACAGATAGCTACAACAATTACAGATGCAGAAGGTAAGTTCATTATCAAAAATTTGAAAGATGGCATGTATGATATGTCAGTTGTAGCCGATGGTTTTATTGAGGCAAATGTAAACGTAACAGTTGAGGGCTATATAAAAGATCTTATTTTTATAGGTCTAGTAGCTTCTATTCCAAAGGAAGATGTGGACGCATCCAACTTTATAGAGTTCGATATGGATGATACAGGTTTTTCTGATTCACCAACAATACTCTTTGCATCAAATGACCCATTTAACAACATTGCAAGTTTTGGCTTTAGTTCTATTCGCTATAAGAATAGAGGTTATACAAGTGAGACACAAGATGTACTACTTGCAGGAGTGAAGATGAATGACGCTATTACGGGCTATACTCCATTCTCTTTGTGGAGCGGATTGAATGAGGCAATGAGATCTAAAGAAACAACCATAGGAGCAGAAGTTTCTGATGTTGCTATTGGTGGTTATAATGGTGTAACTAATATATCAGCAATGCCTTCCAGCGTTCGCCCAGGATGGAGATTTTCAGCTCTTTCAAATAGTGCACTTTATCGTTTAAGGCTCATGGCAACTTATGCGTCAGGTGAATTAGACAATGGTTGGTCATATGCTTTCAATGTTTCTGCTCGTTTAGGAGGAAATGATTGGGTAAAAGGTGTTTACTACCGTTCTTTTGCCTATTATTTGGGCGCAGAAAAGAAACTAGGTGATGGTCATAAATTAGGATTAGTTGCTTTTGCTACACCTGGCAATAGGGGTGCACAAAATGCTTCTACTCAAGAAGTTTACGATCTCATGGGTGATAATATGTATAACTCTAACTGGGGTTATCAAAATGGAAAAGTTCGTAACTCTAGAGTGAGAAAAACTCATGAGCCTGTGTTTTTAGTGAAATATACAGGAGAACTTCTAGAAAACTTAGAATTGAATGCTGCTTTGCTTTATCGTACAGGTAAGAATGGTTATACAGCTCTTGACTGGTATGATACAGCAGATCCAAGACCAGACTACTATCGTAATCTACCGAGTTATTATCATGTAGAAAACCCTGATTATAATAGGCTTAATGATGCGAAATATGCATGGGCCAAAGACGTTTGGGATCGTCAAATTAAAGAATACACCCATCTCAACTGGGATAAGCTTTACAATGTAAACTATAACAATCTTGATGCAGACAATCTTAGAAGGTCTAAGTATGCTCAAGAAGAACGTCGTGTAGATCAGAATGATATTAACCTAGTAACTTCAGTAAAATGGGATATAAATGATATGTTCACTTTGACGGGAGGTGCTAATTATAAATGGAATCAAACAGAATATTATAAGAAAGTAGCTGACTTATTAGGTGGTGATTATTATGTCAATATAGACTCTTTTGCAGAACGTGACTTTGCTTCTTCTCCAGCATTAATCCAGAATGATCTTGATTATTTCATGGAAAATGGCGCTCCTGAACAAATTAAAAAGGGTGGGAAATATGGTTATGACTATTATGCTAATGTTCGTAAAGGTGGACTTTGGGCAAATGGAAAATTTGACCTAGGTGGTTTTCAGGCCAATTTAGGAGTTGAAGGTGGTTATACTAAATTCTGGAGAACAGGCCTTGTAAGAAAAGGTCTATTTGCTGGTCTCAATGAAGATGGCTCAGAGTTTATTTATGATGGTAAAGTCCTTACTTCTTATGATAAAAACGGAGATCCAATTACATCGAAAGGTAATTCTGAAAAAGTTGATTTCTTTACTTATGCAGCGAAATTAGGTCTTCAATATCAATTTGTTGGTGGACATAGGCTTTATGCAAATGCTGGCTATTTTAATGATGCACCTACATTCTCGCAATCATTTGTTTCTCCAAGAACAAGGAACACTATACTTCCAAATCTTACAACAACAAAGACAATCTCAACAGATTTGAACTACCAATATAATAACCATGGTTATAATATTCGTGTAACAGGTTTCTTTACTAAGATTATGGACCAAACTGATGTAATGAGTTTCTATGATGACTCACAAAATTCATTTACAAATTTTGCTATGAGTGGAATTGATCAAAGACATATTGGTCTAGAATTAGGTTTCAGAATTCCATTCTTCCTAAACGGTCTCACTCTAGATGGAGCTTTAAGTTGGGGTGAATACATCTATACTTCTACCCCGTTTATGACTCAAACGGTTGATAATAGTGCGGAGATGATTTATGATAATCAACCTGTTACATATTGGTCATATACACCAAACTTTAAAACATTTGAATTTGAAGATGGTAGTACTATATATGAAACAGATGTAAATGGAAATTATGTTGAGGCTGGTCGCACAAAGCATTATGTTCCTTCTACACCACAAATTGCTTCTAGTCTAGGCTTCAACTATAGAACTCCATCTTATTGGTTCTTTGAGTTAAAAGGGCAGTTTTTTGCAAATTCTTATCTTGATATGAACCCTCTTTATAGAACCGATATGGCAGTTGCAGGTCCAGATAAAGTTGCTACACCTATTGAGATAGAATATATGACAGCTCAAGAGAAATTCGACCCAGTATTTTTATTAAATGCAAGCGTTGGAAAGTCTTGGTACATAGATAGAAAATACAATTTTGGATTCTCTCTAAACATGCAAAACCTTACCAATAACCGTAATGTGAAAACAGGGGGTTATGAGCAAACTCGTTTAATCAACAGTGCTTCTGGTGAGAGATATTATAGATTTGATTCTAAATATTTCTATATGAGTGGTATCAATTATATGTTAAACCTTTATTTCAGATTCTAATATGAAACTACATAAAATTATCCTAGCTTTTTCATTGGTTCTTTTTGCTTCTTGTGAAGAGTTCCAGCCAGTTTTTACTGGTAAATATAAGGATCCTGTTTATCAGGAGCCAGTTGAAATGGAGGCCAATACAACAATTGCAGAGCTAAAAGATTACTATGTTGCAAATAATAATCAACCTATAGAAATTCAAGGTAATGTAATTATTAAGGGGCAAGTTACCACTTCTGATCAACCAGGGAACTTATATAAGAGTTTCTATATTCAAGATGAGACAGCTGGTATTGAAGTAAAAGTGGGTCGCAATGGTCTCTATAATGAATATAAACTAGGTCAATGGATCTATGTGGATTGTAATGGACTTACTGTTGGTGACTATAATGGAATGATTCAACTAGGTTTTGATGACCCTACAAAAGAGTATGAAACCTCCTATATTGAACATCCATATATAATTGATCAACATGTGTTTAAAGGCCCATTTGACGAACCAGTAAAACCCAAAGAGATTAGCTCTTCCGAACTTAACCTTAAAGAGAATATGGGACGCTTAGTTACCATTAAAAATCTTACCTATGGTAAAGAAATTTTCTGCTTAGCCTATGTTAACCCTAACCTTAAAGGTGAAGCAAAAAAGGCATCTAATAATAGAATCTTTCTTTCGGATGGTAAAACTTGGGGCGTGACTTCTTGGGCTATGTCAAAAAATCTTTTTGCACAAAAACTGCAAGAAGGCGTATTTGATACAGCTACAACCAATGATGCAGTTGAACTTCCTGATGGGACTAAAACCAATAAGGTTGGAGAATTTAAGCAAGTAATAATACCTGCGGCTTATGCAGTGAGCCAGTATTTTAAAATGGATGGAGTAGATGTACAAGTTCGTACAAGTGGCTATGCTCGTTTTGCTGATACTGAAATAGATCCAGAAGTTCTAAGTGGGGCAAAGAAGATAGACTTCACAGGAATTCTAACGAATTATAAAGGAGCAGCCCAATTTACACTCATCTCCCTTGATGATATTAATGTTCACGAGTAATAAGATTGCGAAGATTGCCACGTCGCCCTACGGGCTCCTCGCAATGACAACCTAAGATTGTCAAGCCGAGG
>CAYFTA010000045.1:6572-8852 GCA_964346015.1 uncultured Muribaculaceae bacterium
CTTTTTGGGTGACAACTTAAAATGTGTGCGAAACGGAAATTTCGGTTGATTTTTCCGTTTCGCGACCCCAAAAACAGTAAATTTGTAGAAAAGTACTCCGTGAAACGGAAATTTTGAGTGATTTTTCCGTTTCGCGATATTAAATAATTAAATAATGAAAAAAACATTAACAATTTTAGCACTAGCTATGGCTTTTGTATCATGTAATAAGTCAAATCCTTTTATTGAAGGCTGGGATACTCCATATGGTATTCCTCCTTTTGCAGAAATTCAGGAAAAACATTATTTACCAGCGATTGAGGCAGGAATCAAACAGCAAACGGCTCAGATTCAGGCAATTATTGATAATGAAGAGGCTCCGACTTTTGAAAATGTTATAGTTCCATTTGATAATTCTGGCGAAATATTGACTCGTACTACAAGAGTTCTTTTTCCTCTCTCTAGCTCAGACGCTACTGACTCATTCCAAGCAATTGTAGAAAAAGCAATTCCTGTTATAACAGAGCATAGTAATAATATTTATATGAATGCAGACCTTTTTGCAAAGGTTGATGCTCTTTATCAGCAAATGGATGCTTTAAATCTTGACCGTGAGCAAATTATGGTTCTAAAGAAGATTCATAGATCTTTTGTAAACAATGGTATTGCTCTAGGTGCAGAAGAGCAAGCAAGAATGAAAGAAATCAATACGGAGCTTTCAAGTTTAGAGTTTAAGTTCGGCAATAATCTTCTTGCAGAGAACAATGCATTTACTGATAAATTTGGTGTTACTATTTCTGAATATACAGGTGAAATGACAACTTGTGAGGATAGAGAGCGTCGTAAGGAGATGTTTAAAGCATATTCATCAAGAGGAAACAATGACAATGAATACAATAACAACGACCTTGTTAAGAGGATCATGACCCTTCGTATTGAGAAAGCTAATTTATTGGGTTACAGCAATCCAGCTGACTTCATTCTTTCAGATAAGATGGCAGGAAATGCAGAGACAGTTGATAAGTTCCTTGCAGAAATAATGGCTCCTGCTGTTAAGAAGGCGGATGAGGAAATAGTTGATATGCAGAAGATTATGGATGAAGATATTGCTGCTGGTAAGTTGGCAGAAGGTTGTGAGATTGAGCCTTGGGATTGGTTCTACTATGCGGAGAAAGTTCGTGTTGCAAAATATAATCTTACTGAAGAAGAGACTCGTCCATATTTCAAAATGGAAAATGTTCGTCAAGGTGTCTTTACTCTTGCTGAAAATCTATTTGGTATCCGAGTTGAGCCACTTGAGGGTGTGGCTGTTTACCATCCTGAGGTTGAGGTGTTTAAGGTAAGTGATGCTGATGGTAGTCATATAGGAATTTTTATGACCGACTTCTTCCCTCGTCCAGTGAAGAGAGGCGGTGCCTGGATGACTAGCTTTGTTAAGCAAACTAAAGTTGACGGTGTGGATATTCGTCCAGTTATCGTTAATGTAGGAAGCTTTGCTAAGCCAACAGCGACTACTCCATCACTACTTACTTTGGACCAAGTTGGAACTCTTTTCCACGAGTTTGGTCACGCTCTTCACGGGCTTTTGAGTAAGTGTAATTATGATGTGGTTTCAGGAACAAGTGTATCTCGTGACTTTGTGGAGCTTCCTTCGCAAATTATGGAGAACTGGGCATTCTTGCCAGAGGTTCTTGCAACATATGCTTTCCATTATGAAACAGGAGAGGTTATCCCTGCAGAATTAGTAGAGAAAATCAATGCAGCATCTCTGTTTAATCAAGGTTTTATGACCACTGAGCTATGTGCTGCATCTATTCTTGATTTGAAGTGGCATCAACTTACTTCTATGGAAGGTATTGATATTGAAGACTTTGAAGAAGATGTTTGTGAGGCAATGAATCTGAATGAAGAGATTATCCCACGCTATCGTACAACTTACTTCAACCACATTTTCAATAGTGGTTATAGCGCAGGTTATTATAGCTATCTCTGGGCAGAGGTTCTTGACAAAGATGCATTTGAGTTATTCGTACAAAACGGTGTCTTAGACAAAGCAACAGCAATGTCATTCCGTCAAAACATCCTTGAAAAAGGTGGTAGCGAAGAGCCAATGGTGCTTTACAAACAGTTCCGTGGCGCAGAGCCAGACCCAGCAGCTTTACTGCGTGGCAGAGGTCTATAGTGTTGCCGCCTCGTGCAAAAAACGCCAAGATTTTCCACGGCTAGGCACGAAATCAAGAAATTAACCCATTAATGAACCGCCTTGCGGAAGAAACTGCTTATTCTTCCACGAGGCGGTAT
>CAYFTA010000046.1:0-8736 GCA_964346015.1 uncultured Muribaculaceae bacterium
TATTTGCTGATAGTGCCACGAAAGGTGCAAGCGTAACAAAGTGGAATTTGTGGTGAAATTTTGAAAAATTTAATATGTATTGTAGATACTAAAAAGTTTAGCAAATTTACATTCTGTTTGCAATTAAGAATTATTCTAAATTATAAAATTATGACAAAACAAGTACAAAACGTAAGCGCTTCTGCTTAAAAAGGCAACGACAGAGTCTTAATCGGATTCATATTAGGACTCCTTGGCATAATTCTGTAGTAACTATGGGAGCTTCCCTCTGGGTAGCCCTCGCAGAAGAATATTTAAAATAAATTCTTATGCTGAAGGGGAACGTAGTCCCGACATGAGCATCTTCGCAAAAACAAAAAAAGTCGGTAATTAAACCGACTTTTTTTGCTATAAGAAAACCTTTGATAGGTATCTTTCTTTATGAAAGCTTGTTAATGTGTATCGCAATACCTGATTTAAGGTTAGCAGCTTTGTTTTTGTGAATAACACCTATTTTAGCAAGTTTGTCAATCATTGAGTAAACTTTTGGTGCTCTTTCTTCTGCTTCTGCCTTCTCTGTCATATTTCTTAAGGCACGAATTGCGTTTCTTGTTGTTTTCGCATAATAACGATTATGCAATCTGCGCTTTTCGCTCTGGCGATAGCGCTTTTCTGCGTGTGCGTGATTTGCCATTATTATATTTTTTTTAACTATTAGCAGTCGGTAGGGGAATCGAACCCCTATTGCAAGAATGAAAATCTTGAGTCCTAGCCGTTAGACGAACCGACCGAATTTGACATATATTTGTCAAAGGGATTGCAAAGATATATATTTAATTGAGAATAGCAAAATTATTTTAAATTTTTTCTTTCTCCTTTTCCCACTCAAATGAGTATATGATTGCTTCAACCTGCCTTAGAAATTGTCTCTTGTCATATTTTGGAGCATATACGAAAGCATCAAGTACAATAATTTCTTGTCCATCTGGGCTATAAAATGAGTGGCTAACAAACGGTCCTCCCATATAGTCATTTTCCACTTCCCATAGACCCCTAATTTCAGCAAAATCTCTACCTCTAAATCTTAAATATTTTAAGCCAGGAGTGCCAAAAGAACTAGTAGTCATATAGGTGTTTTCAAACATTCCTGGAACATTCTCTTTAAGAATTTCATTTCTCTTGGAAATAAGGCTTTCTAGTCCAAGTGGATTTTCATCTTCTCCAACAGGATATTTATATATTAGAATACCTTGAAGAATCTGTGTGTCATATGAAATCCAGATGAAGTCTTTAGTTTTCTTTTTAAGAGAATAACCCATTGGGAAATGGGGACTTCCACCAACCATATCCTTAACTATAGGCGCTAAACTAAGTTCCTCATATTGCTTAGAGTTAGCTATGACCCTGTCTCTTTCAGCCTGCTCTAAAGTAGTTGCAATCTTTTCTTTATTATCAATAACTAATTGAGCAGCAGATTCACTATTAATAGCATTTATTACTATAACACATTGAGGCCTAGCCCAAACATCTGTTTTATAAACAACGCCAGGCTCTGTTACACTATCGTTGATATTTACAAAAATAATGTTTCTATGTATCTCGAAGATACTTGTAAAAGCTGATTGTGGAATATTAATCAATGTATAAAGAGGTTCTCTTTGAGGAAGATACGGACAATCACTAGCAAGAGTATCCCTTAATTCAGTACCTACAGCCCCTTCCCAATTAGCCTTATCAATAACAATGATTACTTCTCCCGCTTTACCACTAATGCTAGGAAGAAGAGCTTTCTTTATACCTCCTTTACAAGAAGCAAGTGCTAGAATAACTGTTAAAAGTGTTAAAATACGTTTCATATCTCAATAATTTACTATAAAATTCTACTAAAATCGTTACCGAGCGCAAGTAACATCAAGGCTATAAGTAATAACATACCTATTATCTGCATGGCCGTCAAAAACTTAACACTTGGTTTTCTACCTGTTACCATTTCATAAAGAGTAAACACAATATGACCTCCATCAAGAGCAGGAATTGGTAGTAAGTTCATAACTCCTAGCATTATAGATAATGTAGCAAGAAGGTTTAAAAATACAAACCAATCCCATTTACCTGGGAAAATTTGCCCCATAGCAATAAAACTTCCTACCGATTTATAGGCCTCAGTTTTGGGTGTAAAGACTAATTTTAAATCTTTTACATAGCCAGAAACTGTACTCCATGCTTTATTAAACCCGGCTGGAATTGAACTTAAAACTGAATATTTTTTTCTTTCTATATTAGGAAACTTAGTGTACACTCCAAAAAGTCCACTTGAATCCACTTTCATGTTAAGTTCTACAGTATCATTTTCTCGTAGAATTGTTGCAATAACTTCGGAGTTTTGATTTTCTGCTAAAATTGGCCGAGAATCTTGTACAAAATCTATTTCTTGACCTTCAATTGCAATAATCTTATCTCCTTTTTTAAGTCCTTTATTATAATTGAGAGAAATTTCGGGTATGCTGTCTATTACAAAAGGGATGGCCAAGTCGAACATTCCAGGAGTTTTGAGGATTTCCCCAATATAATTTTGATCTATATAGATATTAATAGTGTCTTCATCTCTTAATACTGTAGCTCTATGAACATTATTCCTAGCAAGGTCAGCTTGTAACATTCCAAAATTCTCAGGCTTATAGTCATCAAACTGAAGTATATAATCTCCGTCCCTAAAGCCCATATTTTGAGCTAGTTCATTAGTATAAATAGCCTGATTCTTATTACTAAAATATGCTTCGCCCCAGCTTGCTAAAATTATACTATAAATTATAATTGCAAAAATGAAGTTAAACAGAACACCCCCAGCCATAACTAGTAACCTTTGCCAAGCAGGCTTCGATCTAAACTCCCAATCTTCAGGCTCTTTTTTTAGACCTTCAGTATCCAAGGACTCATCTACCATTCCTTCAATTTTACAATAACCACCGAGTGGTAGCCAGCCTATACCATATTCTGTGTCCGAATTTTTGGGTTTGAACTTAAAAAGTCTAAAACCACCTGCATCAAAAAATAAATAGAATTTACTTACTCTTATGCCAAAGAGCTTAGCAAAGACAAAATGTCCGAGCTCGTGAATTAAAATAAGTATAGATAAGGCAAGAATTACCTGAAGTGCTTTTATAAGTATTACCATTAGTTCCTTTTCCTAGAAATTTTATTAATTAGTTCTTTAGCCTTTTCTAAGGCTTCTTCATTGGTTTGTAGTATACATTCCAAGTTTGGTTCTACTACAAAATTTACACCTGCCATACATTCTCCCACAACATCTGTTATATCATAAAACCCGATTTTTTCTTTTAGAAAAGCATTTACAGCAGCTTCATTTGCGGCATTCATGATACAAGCCATATTTCCTCCCTTTTCTAAAGCTTCATATGCAAGCCTAAGAGCAGGAAATTTTTCAAAATCTGGTTTGTAAAAATTCAATTGAGAAAGTTCTGTAAGATCTAGTTTTTTATTGTCAAGTGGGAGCCTTTCAGGGAAGGAAAGGGCAAAAGCAATTGGTTGCCTCATATCTGGACAGCCTAATTGTGCCATTATTGCGCCATCCTCATATTCCACCATTGAATGGATTATAGATTCAGGGTGAACTACCACATTAATTCTATCCCTTTTTGTACCAAATAACCACCTAGCCTCAATAATCTCTAAACCTTTATTCATCATTGTAGCTGAGTCAATTGTTATTTTACTTCCCATATCCCAATTTGGATGTCTCAAAGCTTCTTTATAAGTTGCTTTAGATATATCCTCTTTTGCCCATAGCCTAAAAGGTCCACCAGAAGCAGTTAAATGTATTTTTTTGATATTAGCTCCATTTGAACCAAGCAAACATTGGAAAATCGCAGAATGCTCTGAATCAACGGGGAGTATGGGGACGTAATTTTCAGTCGCAAGATTCATAACAATTTCACCTGCAGCAACGAGGGTTTCTTTATTTGCAAGTGCAATAGTTTTACCAGCCTTTATAGCAGCGATAGTTGATTCTAGTCCACTAAAACCAACCATAGAGGTAAGAACTATTTCTATTCTGTCAGAAGCTACAAGGTCACAAATGGATTGCATCCCCGTAAAGACTTTAATATAGTGAGGTTTAAGAGCCTCTGCCACCTCCTTATATTTAGCTTCGTTACATATAACTACATTATTAGCCTCGAACTCAATAGCTTGTTCAATAAGTAGCTCTGAACTATTATTTGCAGTCAATAATTCTACTTCGAATAAGTCCCTATGTTGTCTGATTACATCTAGAGCTTGGCTTCCTATTGAACCTGTTGAGCCAAGAATTGCTATTCTTCTTTTTTCCATTAAAAACTCATGTATTTAGTAGGATCAATAGTCTCACCCTCATGCCAAAGCTCAAACTTGAGGTGTTCTCCTCCTTCTTCGGCAGTAGAGGTACCAAGTATAGCGATTGCTGTTCCTGCACTTACCCTATCTCCTTTCTTTTTTAATAATCTATGGTTATGTTTATAGATAGAGAGAATATCGTTAGCATGCTGAATTTGTATTATGTATCCTTCCTCACTATCCCAACCAGTCAAGACAACCGTTCCATCTAGAGTTGCAGCCACTACAGAGTTAGCTTTAGCTGAAATATTTACATAAGGATGGCTATGCTTATCATAAGCTTGTGAAACAACCCCCTTAAGTGGTACGAAGAAATGTATACCTTCTAATGGTAGTTTTCTTTTCTTATCACCAGATAATTGGAATTGTTCCGCCTCTTGAACATGAGATCTCAATACAGAATCTTGTTTACTAATGTTAAGAGGATCTAAACCAGTAATAGCAGTTGCTGTAGATTTAATTAGACTATCAATTTTTATAGGTTCCCTTCCATCAATAACTCTTCTTAAATTTTCTGAATAAAGCTCCCAACGATATATAACATTTTCAAGAGAATCAATTTTTACAGCATTTTGAATGGCAGCTCTTTGAGTGTGCGCATCAGGATATCCAGGGATAAAAGTGTTAATTGGGGTAAAAGCAATTAGAGAGAAAAAAAGTGCGAATGTGACCACAACAATAGTAGTCAGAACAACGAACATCTTCGCCCGACTAAATTTTGCTATAAATAATTGCTTATGTGTTTGCTCATCAGAGATGGTTACTCTGAAGATTTTAATTTTTTGTCCTTTATTTTGTCGTCCCATAAATAAAAATCAGTAACTTTGTAGTTTATGAGCAGAATAATAGGCATAGATTATGGTCGAAAGAGGGTTGGTGTAGCTGTTAGCGATCCTCTTGGCATCTTTGCCTCTGCACTAGATACTGTCCATTCTGCAAAGATAATAGAATATCTCAAAAAATACGCCGAAAAAGAGAATGTAGTTAGATTTGTAGTGGGCTATCCAGTCAATATGGACAACACACCTTCTGAGACAGCTAAGGATGTTGATATATTCTTAAAACACTTAGCAAAAGCCTTTCCTGATGTGCCTGTAAGCCTTGAAGATGAGAGGTTTACTTCAGTTTTAGCACAGCGAGTTATGATTGATGGAGGGATGAAGACGAAGGATAGAAGAAATAAAGAAAATGTGGATAAAATAAGCGCAGTTATTATTTTGCAAAGTTATATGGACAGAGTTTCAGGGACGCCTGTTGCTGATTCTATGCCTATATTTGTGCCAGACTCGGCGTCAAGAAAAAACATAAAGAAGAAAAGATAGCTGATTTTTTTATATAAAAGCAAATACAATGATATTACCAATTTATTTATATGGTTCCGATGTTCTCCGAAATGAGAGTGATGAGGTGGATCTTAGTAAAAAAGAAGAAATCAAGAAGTTAATTGAAGATATGAAGGAAACTCTTGTACATGCCGATGGTTGTGGACTAGCTGCGCCACAAGTAGGAATTAACAAGAGACTTTTGATTGTTGATGGTCGTGAACTAGTGGAAACTTATGATTATCTTAAAGATTTTGTGAGGGTCATGATAAATCCCGTAGTTGTGGAAAAAAGTAAAGAAACTAATGAATATTCTGAAGGATGCCTTAGTGTTCCAGGAATTTTTGCAGAAGTTACTCGTCCTTCAAAGATAAAAGTAGAATATTATAACGAGGATTTTGAAAAAGTTACAGAGGAATTCGATGAATTTGCTGCAAGGATGATTCAACATGAGTTAGATCATTTGGATGGCAACTTTTTTGTAGACCATATTGCTCCAATTCGTAAAAAAATCTTAAACAGAAAGTTACAATCTATTTCAAATAAGAAAGTTGATACAAATTATAAAACAAAATAATTATGGGTGCTTTTCATGCGTACGACATTAGAGGTATTTACAATGTAGATTTTGATAAGGATATTGCCTATAAAGTTGGATATTTTATTCCAGAATTACTTTCAGCTGATAAGGTATTAGTAGGAAGGGACTGTAGGGTATCATCAGATGAGATACATGAATATCTACTTAAGGGTATAACAGATGCAGGTGCTGATGTTTATGATTTGGGTTTGAGCACTACTCCAATGGTGTATTATGGGACAGGCAAGTTTGGTTTCAAGGCTTCTGTACAAATTACAGCTTCTCATAATGCTGCAAAATACAATGGAATGAAGGTTTCTAAGAAAGAAGCCCTTCCTGTTGGTAAAGTAGACGGTTTAGGACAAATTGAGAAATGGATAAACGAAGGTCGTCCGTGCCCCGTTGCAGAAAAGAAGGGTAAGGTATATAAAAAAGATATGCGTCAGGAATATTTAGACTTTTTGTTAAAATACAAGAAGGATATTTCTAATCTTAATATAGCAATGGATGTATCTAATGGAATGGCAGGTCTGTTTGTTCGTGATATTTTTGGAGATCAACCACATTATATTTATGAGGAAATGGATGGGACTTTTCCAAATCATGAGCCTAATCCATTAGTTGCGACTAATAGAGTGGCACTTAAGGAACTAGTTCGTAAAACAGGTGCAGATATTGGAGTTATTTATGATGGGGATGCTGACCGTGTAATGTTTGTAGATGAAAATGCACGATTCATTTCACCAGATTTGATGATTGCAGTGCTTGGGCATTATTTCTTAGAAGAAAGGGGAGAGAAAGGTCTTGTTATTCAAGATATAAGAACATCAAAAGCAGTGGGTGAATATCTTGCTCCAATGGGTGCAGAAATGTATACATGGAGGGTTGGTCGTGCATTTGCAGCTCATAAACTTCGTGAAATTGATGGTATTTTTGGAGGCGAATTAGCAGGTCACTATTATTTCAAAGATTTCTTCTATTCTGATAGTGGTATACTTGCATCTATTCTTATTCTTAATATAGTTGCCGAATTTAAGAGAAAAGGAGTTAGTGTAAGTGAATTGATATCAAGGATTGAGACTTATCAAAATTCAGGGGAAATAAACTTCCGTGTTGAGGATAAGCAAGGAGCCATGGATGCTGTGAAGGATTATTTTATGAGTACTGAAGAGTCAACAGCATTTATGGATTTCGATGGTTACCGTATTGAATTTCCTGATTGGTGGTTGAATATTCGTCCTTCGAACACAGAGCCTTATTTGAGATTCTTATGTGAAGCTCATACTAAGGAATTGCTTGATGAAAAAGTGGGAATAGTTAGAAAAATCTTAAAAGAACAATTTGGAGCAGAATAAAATGAAAATTCTTAACAAAACGAGCTTATTTGTGATTTTTAGCATTCTCATTTTTTTTCAGATGGGATATAATACATATGCACAAAGACCACCACTTCAAGACGATAATAAACCACAATTAATAGTTCCACGTTATCATTTGGAGCCAGTAACACCTCTACAAAGAACAGGCTCAGATCCAATAGATACCTTGCCAACCATAAATGACTATGTAAAAGTTATTCTTTTTGCAGATAATACTTGGCAATATCTGAAAATGCCTGATATGCCTAAGGATACTAGTGTTTTCTCTGAAGCATGGACAAATGATCGTGTTAGTTGCTATAATATTGAATATGAGGACTTAGAAGACGCTTGGTCGATTTGGCTTGTTGATAGCTTAAACCTTTACCATATTCCATATAAAGGAGATGTAAAAATTCGTAGCAAATTCGGAATGCGCAGAGGTCGTCGCCATCAGGGCGTGGATATTCCTTTGAAAATGGGAGACCCACTATATTCTCCTTTCCCAGGTAAGGTGCGCATTGCTTCTTATGCAAGAAGGGGGTATGGGCATTATGTTGTAATACGCCATGATAATGGGTTGGAAACTGTTTTTGGGCATTTGTCAGAAGTCAAGGTTAAGGAAGGAGACTGGGTAAACGCTGGGGATATTATAGGTCTAGGTGGTTCTACAGGTCGTTCGACAGGGCCACATCTCCATTTTGAAACGAGATACAAAGGCTTTGCTTTTGACCCACAATGGCTTTTTAATTTTGAGACAGGAGAACTTCGCCATCGTCTTTTTGTACTAAAGAAAAAATATTTTAGTCCATATAGTAATTATGGACAAGATTTCGAGGACGAGATATTGAATGAGGAAGATGATAAGAGGGAAGCAGCCGAGAGAGAGGCCATGAGATGGCATACCATTAAGAGTGGGGATAACTTAAGCAGTATAGCACGAAGAAATGGTACAACAGTAAGTGCAATTTGTCGTTTAAATCAAGGTCTTAGTCCTAAATCCACATTACGCATCGGTCGCAAAATCCGAATTAGATAAATGCTGATCAATGTTGGTCGCTGAACTCGAAACGGACAGAATCCTCATTCCATCCGTTTCGTAGCA
>CAYFTA010000047.1:0-2974 GCA_964346015.1 uncultured Muribaculaceae bacterium
AGCTTTTCCGTCAGAACCAAGAACATTTTTAATCTTGTGAATATACAATTTTTTCGCACTTTCACGAGCTGGTCCTAAATATTTACGTGGGTCAAACTCTTCTGGTTTTTCTGCAAATACCTTTCTAATAGCAGCAGTCATTGCTAGACGAGAGTCTGAGTCAATATTAATCTTACAAACAGAAGATTGAGCTGCCTTGCGAAGCCATGGCTCAGGAATACCAATAGCAGCTTTTAGATTACCACCGTATTTGTTGATGGTTGCTACTTCTTCCTGTGGAACTGAAGATGAACCGTGAAGAACAATTGGGAAACCAGGAAGTTTCTCTTCAACCGCTTCTAGAACATCAAATCTTAACATTGGTGGAACCAAAACTCCTGTCTCTGGATCAACCTTACATTGCTCTGGAGTAAACTTATAGGCTCCGTGAGAAGTTCCTATAGAAATTGCCAATGAGTCACAACCTGTACGAGTAGCAAAATCAATTACCTCTTCTGGGTTTGTATATGTATGGTGCTCAGCACTAACCTCATCCTCAACACCTGCAAGAACTCCTAACTCTCCCTCAACTGTCACATCAAACTGGTGTGCATAATCAACCACTTTCTTAGTAAGAGCAATATTTTCTTCATAAGGAAGATGAGAGCCATCAATCATAACTGATGAAAATCCCATATCGATACAACTCTTGCAAGTTTCGAAAGAATCACCGTGGTCAAGGTGAAGACAAATTTGTGGATTTTCCCAACCCAATTCTTTCGCATATTCAACTGCACCCTCTGCCATATAACGAAGTAGGGTTTGGTTAGCATAGTTACGTGCACCCTTAGAAACCTGAAGTATAACAGGTGATTTAGTTTCAGCAGCTGCTTGAATAATAGCTTGCATCTGCTCCATGTTGTTAAAATTAAAAGCTGGGATAGCATATTTGCCTTCCATAGCCTTCTTAAACATTTCTCTTGTGTTTACTAAACCTAGATCTTTGTATGAAATCATAATTTATATTTGTTTAAAAATTGAATCTGTTAAAACCAATCACAAATATACAAAAAAAGCTGTAAAACTCTTAGATTTTTTATCATAATAATACCATTTATTTTAAATTTCTAATATTTTCCTAACTTTGCACGCAAAGAATGTTTTTAAAGAATTTTAGATTGTCCAAGTAACAATAACATGCAAAACAAAGTAATCATATTTTCAGCTCCATCTGGTGCAGGTAAAAGTACAATAGTAAATCATCTGCTTAGAAAATATCCAAACTTAGAGTTCTCAATATCTGCCACATCAAGACCACCACGTGGTAAAGAAATAGATGGTAAGGAGTATTATTTCTTTTCTACAGAAGAGTTTAGGAATATGATAACTGAGGAAAAATTTGTCGAATATCAGGAAGTTTATTCTGGTTCTTTCTATGGAACTTTACGTTCAGAAGTTGAAAGAATATGGGAAAAGGGACACACTATTGTCTTTGATATAGATGTTCAAGGAGGAGTAAACCTTAAAAGAATTTTTGGAAAACAAGCTCTTTCGATTCTCATTCAAGCTCCATCCATTGAAGTTCTAAAAGAAAGATTAATTCGCAGGGCAACAGACTCGGAAGAGGCCATAGCTAATCGCTTAGCTAAGGCAAAAGAAGAAATGGAATTTGCTCGTGGGAAATTTGATTGTATACTTATCAATGACAATTTAGCAACAGCAAAAGCTGAAGCAGAAAAACTTGTAGAAAATTTTTTATCAAAATGAAGATAGCTGTCTATAGTGGTACTTTTGACCCTCTTCATATTGGACATAGGGCTATATTAGAAAACTTAAGTCAAAATTCTGATTTTGACTCTGTATATTTGGTGGTTTCTCCCAAAAATCCATTAAAAAGTAAAATTAGTTCCGAAAGCAAGGCTAGGCTTAAAGCTGCAAGTAATGCTTTGGCAAAATATCCAGAACTCAAAGTAAAATTAGAAGATATTGAATATAACATGCCTGCACCACATTACACCATCAATACACTAAATGCTCTGAAAGAAAGAGAACCTGAAAACTTTTTTACTCTCATAATTGGTGCTGACAATTTAGCTAATATACGCAGGTGGAAGGACTATAAGGATATATTAACAAATTATGGTGTAGGCGTTTTTCCTCGCGCTGGTTATGATTATAGAAAAATTAAAAAAGACCTCAAACACGAGTCTGAGGCCTTTAAAATTGAACTTTATGATGCTCCCCTTGTAAATATTTCTTCAACAGAAATTCGCAAAGCAATCGCCAAAGGGGAAAATCCTAGCAAATTTCTATTTTAAATAATACCTTGTTCGAGCATTGCTTGGGCTACTTTCATAAAGCCTGCAATATTTGCTCCCTTTACATAATTGATATAACCATCTGGTTGTTTTCCATATTTAACGCAAGCCTCGTGGATATTAGTCATAATCTCATGTAGTCTAGTATCAACTTCTTCTGCACTCCAGCTGAGGTGCATTGCATTTTGAGTCATTTCAAGACCCGAAGTTGAAACTCCACCAGCATTTACAGCCTTGCCTGGAGCAAACATAATTCCTGCATTTTGGAAAGCAGCTATTGCTCCTGGAGTACAACCCATATTTGAAACCTCTGCACATAGCCAAGTGCCATTTGCAATCAATTCTTCAGCATCTTCTGGTTGCATTTCATTTTGGAAGGCACAAGGCATTGCAATATCACATTTTATGCTCCAAGCTTTTTTACCAGGGTAGAAGGTTGCTGAAGGGAATTTATCTGCAAAAGGAGCTACAACATCATTGTTAGAACGACGAAGCTCTAACATATATGCAATCTTCTCATCATTCATTCCTTCTGGATCATATATGGCTCCGTCTGGACCTGAAATAGCAATTACATGCGCTCCTAATTGAGTAGCCTTAGTAGCTGCACCCCATGCAACATTACCAAATCCCGAAAGAGCAATTTTCTTACCTTTAATATCCTTACCCTGCATTTT
>CAYFTA010000047.1:3074-7575 GCA_964346015.1 uncultured Muribaculaceae bacterium
TACCAAATCCCGAAAGAGCAATTTTCTTACCTTTAATATCCTTACCCTGCATTTTAAGCATATGTTGTACGAAATATATAGCTCCAAAACCAGTAGCTTCAGGACGAAGGATTGAACCACCCCAAGTGAGTCCTTTACCAGTAAGTACACCTGTATTATACTGCTGAGCTAGTTTTTTATACATACCTGTCATATAGCCAATTTCACGACCACCAACTCCAATATCACCTGCTGGCACATCCTGATCTGGACCAATAACTCTCCATAACTCTAGCATATAGGCTTGGCAAAAACGCATAATTTCAGCTTCTGATTTTCCTTTAGGATTAAAATCAGAACCTCCTTTACCACCACCCATTGGAAGAGTAGTTAAAGCATTTTTAAAAGTTTGCTCAAAGCCTAAGAATTTCAAAATGGATAAATTCACCGAAGGATGGAAACGAATACCTCCTTTATATGGTCCAATAGCTGAATTATATTGAACTCTATATCCAGTGTTTGTGTGAACCTCACCCTTATCATCTGCCCAGGTTACCTTAAAAGTAAGAATACGCTCAGGTTCAACAATACGCTCAGCTATTTTAGCTTTCTCAAATTCAGGATGTTCATTATAAACTTCCTCAATTGATTCTAGTACCTCATGCACTGCTTGTAGATACTCTTTTTCATTAGGATACTTGGCCTCAAGTTTGGCCATTAATTCTGTGGTTTTCATTTTATTGAGTTTTAGTTATTAGTTTTATTTTACCTCCCATGTAGCTCCACTTCTTAACAAGTCGTCTACACAATGGATTGTTGATTTTGCTTTAATCTCTGCTATCTGATCACGAACCCCATCATCATAAGTAACATCTTTGACATTACGTATAACACCTAGTGCAACAGGGTATTCTGGATATTTCATATCTGCAAGCATCATGTGGATACCAACATGTTCTGAATGAGAATCATGAACAAGAATATCATCCTCTGTAATTCCATTTTCCCCTATCCTCACGACTTTTAGACCCATACCATCTATCATTAAGCCTTTGTCACGATTTTTTCCAAATATCATCTTTTCTCCATGTCTAAGTACTATGACCCTATCTTCTTTATTTTCCCTGTCTGAAAGTGTTTTGTGTGCACCGTCATTGAAAATTACACAATTAACTAGCATTTCCATAACCGAACATCCATCATGCTTAGCAGCAGCAACCATAATATCACTACTTAATTTAATTTCTGTATCTAGACTTCGAGCAAAGAAGGTTCCCTTAGCTCCTAGCACTAAACTTCCTGGATTGAAAGGATGCTCTACTGTTCCATATGGAGAGGTACATGAAATGGCTCCAAATTTAGATGTTGGCGAATATTGTCCCTTCGTTAAACCATATATTTGATTGTTAAAAAGAAGAATATTCATATCAATATTTCTACGGATCGCATGAATGAAGTGATTACCACCAATAGCTAGAGCATCACCATCACCACAGGCCTGCCAAACTGTTAAATCAGGATTTGCCACTTTAATACCAGTAGAAATAGGGGTGGCACGACCATGAATACTGTGAAAACCATAAGTATTCATATAATAAGGTAAACGAGAAGAACATCCAATTCCAGAAACAACTACATAACGCTCTTTTTCATAATTTAGTGCTTCACTAACATCTGGCAAAGCTCTTTGGAACGAAGCAAGTACAGCATGGTCACCACAACCAGGGCACCATCTAACTTCTTGATCGCTCTTAAATTCTTTAAATGTATATCTTGGCATAGTATTATTTTTTCAGATTTGATTTAATTGCTTCAACTAATTCCTGAACCTTGAAAGGTTGACCTTGAACTTTATTATATTGTGAATAGGTAAATTGTGGACATATTGTTCTCAAATAATTTACAAATTGACCACTATTTAATTCACAAACTAATATTGTATCAAAACCAGAGAATATTTCTTCAGTGTTTTTTGGAAGTGGCATAATATAGTCAAAATGAGCATAACTTATTTCCAAACCTTCATCACGACACTCTGACACTGCTGAAATCAAATGCCCGTAAGTACCACCCCAACCCACTACTAGAATTTTTCCTTTTTTAGGACCATCAACTTCCAATTCAGGGATGAAGTTTGCTATTCTTTGAACTTTCTCAGCTCTTTCAGCAACCATAGTTTCATGATTGCTTGGATGTGAAGAGATTACACCATCGTGGTTTTTTTCCAAACCTCCAACTCTATGTTCAAAACCTTTCATACCTGGAATAGCCCATTTTCGCACTAAGGTTTCTGGATCACGATGAAAGGGTTTATATCCTCCTTCTGGAACCTCTGTTGCGAAAGGAGGCTTGATTTCTGGATAGTCCTTCATTGAAGGAATGAGCCATGGTTCAGAGCCATTCCCAAGAAAGCCCTCAGAAAGAAGAACTACAGGAGTCATATGCTCAAGAGAGATTTTAGCTGCGTTAAAAGCTGCATCAAAGCAATTAGCTGGTGAATGTGCAGCCATTACAACGAGTGGACACTCACCATTGCGACCATATAGAGCCTGATTAAGGTCTGTTTGCTCTGTCTTAGTTGGTATACCAGTAGAAGGACCTGCACGTTGTACATCCACTATTACTAATGGAAGTTCAGTCATTACTGCCAATCCCATTGCTTCTGATTTAAGTGAAAGGCCTGGACCAGAAGTAGTTGTAACTGCTAATGAACCTGCAAATGAAGCTCCAATGGCCATACATATAGCTGCTATTTCATCTTCTGCTTGAACAGTCTTTACGCCGAGATATTTATGCTTTGCTAATTCCTCAAGAATACTAGTTGCTGGTGTAATAGGATAAGATCCACAGAAAAGCTGTAAGCCAGATTTTTCAGCAGCTGCAATAAATCCCCACGCTGTAGCTTGATTACCAGTAATATTCCTATATAGCCCCTTCTCCATTTTTGCAGGCGCAATATTATAAGTATTAGGAATAGCATGAATATTAGAAGCATAATTATATCCGTCTTTTAATAGCTTCTTATTAGCTTCAGCAAGTTCTGGACATTTTGTTCCAAATTTCTTATCCAAATAAGTAAAAATATAGTCCATCGGACGGCTATAAATAAAACAAGCCATACCAAGAGTAAACATATTCTTACATTTATTAATAGTCCTATTATCCAAAGAGCTGTCTGCAAGACTTTCCCTCGTTAAAGTTGTGATAGGAGATGAGATAATGGTTCGATCCTCAATTTTTAGTTCAGTAATTGGGTCACTCTTAAACCCTGCCTTTGCTAAGCCGTTTTCATCAAAGCTATCCTCGTCAATAATAACCATTGCTGTCCTTTTAAGCCACTGCGCATTTACCTTTAAAGCAGCTGGGTTCATTGCAATGAGCATATCACAAAAGTCACCAGGAGTATTGATTTTTTTACTTCCTATGTGAACTTGGAAACCTGAAACACCTAAAGGTGTACCTTGTGGAGCCCTAATTTCAGCTGGATAATCTGGGAATGTAGATAATTCATTGCCATATATGGCTGAGGTATCAGCAAAAAGAGACCCAATGAGCTGTATACCATCTCCTGAATCTCCGGCAAATCTTATCACAACATCCTTAGCATCTATTACTTTATGTTGCATACTAGTTTATTATAAGTGTTATTTTGTTTTATTTTTTAGTCGAATTCTTAATTTCAGTGTTAAATTACACAAATCTATATAATTTTCCTATCATTCAATAATAAATCGTAAGAAATTATTTATTTTTCCTTAAAACATGAAAGTTCTTATAAGAATATCGACAAGGCATATACAAAAAATCCCTCTCACCCAAAAAGGAAAGAGGGATTTTTTATAGATTGCCACGCCATTGACGCTACTAGCAATAACAATATTATTGAGCCTGCTGTGCTGCTTGAGCTGCCTGAGCTTTAGCTTGTAATTCTGCTTGTAAAGTTTCAATTGTTCTTCCTTCAGGAATACCAACAGCAACTCTTGCTTCTGGAGTAAGATCAATTGCTTGAGCTGGGTCAACATAGCGAAGATTATTCTTGTCAAAAACAAAGATTACACCCTTCTTCTTTGCTAGTTCCTCAACAGCTTTATGAGCTTTTTCAATGATAGGAGATTGTAGTTTTGCTTCGATTTGTTGTAGTTCTTGTGGAACTGTTTCTTGGAATTCTTGAAGTCTATAACCTATCTCTTGAATCTCTTTTTGTTTGCTTTCAAGAATAGCTGGAGTCCAAGCATCTTTTTTCTGCTCATATTGCTGAACTTTTGTTTGGTATTCAGTCATCATTGCTTGATATTCTGCTTGTGCATCAATACTTGCTGTTTCTAACTGAGTTCTTGCCTCATCCATTTCTGGCATAAGTATTACTAACTCTTGGAAATCTACAAAAGCAAATTTCAAATTTTGTGCAGATGCAAATAATGGCATCATAGCCATAATTGCGATAATAATTAGTCGTTTCATGTTCTTTTTCATATTAAAATATCATTAATTTCAATTAAAACTGTTGTCCTATTACAAAGTG
>CAYFTA010000047.1:7675-8732 GCA_964346015.1 uncultured Muribaculaceae bacterium
TTTCATATTAAAATATCATTAATTTCAATTAAAACTGTTGTCCTATTACAAAGTGGAACTGACTCTTGCCATTTATAGGGTCATCAAAGCCCCAACCCCAGTCAACTCCCAATAATCCAATCATAGGCAAGAACACTCGCACACCGACACCCGCTGACCTCTTAATCTGGAAAGGATTGAATTTACGAATATCTGACCAACAATTACCACCTTCTAAGAATAACAAAGCATAAATCGTAGATTGAGGCTGTAAGATTACTGGATATCTCAACTCAACTGTAAATTTATCATAAACATTACCAGCATAATAATTGCCAGTTGAATAGTTTCCTTGCCTATAATCTGAAGACATCGGTGTCAAAGAATAGTTCTCGTAACCACGAAGTGATACAATTTCCGAGCCATAAGTGTCATAACCCGACATACCATCACCTCCGACACGGAATCCTTCAAATGGAGAATAGCCCCAATTCCTATTATAATAGCCTAAATAGCCAAATTGTGCTCTAGCCATTAAAACTAAATCTCCAACTAATTTTGTATAAACAGCTCCTTTAAAAGACCATTTATGGTACTCAATCCATTTATAATGAGTCTCCGAGCTCTGCATACTATAATCAATATCTTTATAAGAATCAACCTTCATAGGTTTTCCGTCTTCATTTAATCTGCCCCAATCTTTCTTCCTCATTAGAGAGTATGGTGGAGTTAATTGGAGAGAAACACTGAAATCTGAACCCTGACGAGGATATATCATCTGGTCTGTTGAATTTCTAGATAGACTCAAAGTATAACTTAAGTTATGAGAAATACCTGTCTTAAACATAAACTGATAGGCCCAATCTTGGAGCTTATAGGTCTGCCAACTCAATTGATTATAAAGTACAAAATAGTTATCGGGCCACTTCAAACGCTTTCCAAGCCCTGCTGCGAACCCATAAACTTCCATATACTCATCATTATTCAAAATATTAAAAGCTAAATATGAATTTGTCTGACGAGTATAATATAGAGACATATTTAAAGAGGTAGGCTTCTTACCAAAGAGCCATGGTTC
>CAYFTA010000048.1:0-8553 GCA_964346015.1 uncultured Muribaculaceae bacterium
ATCAGCAAACTTGCCAAAACGTATCAAGTCACGACGACGAACACATTCCCATGCAAATTCTCTACCACGCTCATCAATAATGAAGTCTAAATCAAAGCTTGAACCATATTCTTCAGTGTAAGCAGCTGCAGGATTGTCCTCATAAGCCATAGTACGACTTAGCATCTTCTTGAAATCAGCTGTATTGGTACCAGAAGTTCCTGAACCTCCACGAAGAATCGCTTCTTCTTTCATCCACAATACATCTGCATAACGCATAAGAACAAAGTCATTTTCTGCATATTGATATTTACCTTCTTTATCAACTTCGTATTTAAAGCAACGAGCTCCATCAAACCAAGTGGCGTTTGTAAGAGAGTTTATTTCTTGTCTACAAACAGCACCGTGACCATTTTCGTCCTTTAGGAGTTTACCGTCTTTGTCAAAAATTGGTCCAACAAACCATCCCCAACGTTTTTTACTTTGAGTACCATATTCTTTTGCTGCTTCTGCATAAGTTTCTAATGGTCCGTAATATTCTGCTTCCAATTTGGCCTTATATTCTTTCTCATAAGCTGCTCTTTCATCTGCTGTAAGTTTAGAAACATCTTTCTTTTCAGGAGGTATAGGAGCTTCTGGAGGATTAGGACCTGGTCCACGTAGGTCTTTTTTACTATATCTGTCGATAAAACCTGGTCTTGCGCAGAAACCATTCCAAGGCTTCTCTATCATTCCATAAGTATCTTGATGCGAATAATGTAAAGTAAGCATAGTCAAACGAAGTTTATTAGACATACTTCCAATTTCTCTACTATCAAACTCACCGATACCATTTTCTACAATAACAAATATATTCTCTTTCGAACCTTCATTATCGATTTTGAAGTTTGCAAACCAATCATCTTCTATTGAATATGATCCTGAATCTATAACCTTATCGCAACATTTCACTGCGTTTGTATAGAAGTCTGAAACTGATTGTATTTTTTTGAAATCATCTCGATGCTGAGTGTTATCGGCTAGCTCAATATTGTCAACGGTACATCCAAAAGATTCTGCGTTTAGATATAGTCTAGCAAGAAGAGCATAAGCAAAGCCTTGAGTAACTCTTCCATAATTTGCAGCGCGATTGCCATCATTCACAACCGGCATATTAGGAGCATTTCTTTCCAAAGAATTTACTAAGTTAGACCAAACTAGCTCTGGTTCCATTAGGGCTTCCGTTTTATCCTCAAATGTTTCAAGATAAGGAATGCGTCCAAAGCAATCGAATAGCATGTAATAGTAATAAGACCTAAGAACTTCCAATTCTCCTGCGAACTGGTTGTAAATGTCTTCTCCCATTGACTCTTTAGATTCATCTAATGTTACTAAGAGCTTGTTACAAAGAACGGCTCCAGATATTGTAGTATTCCAAATATTCTTAAAGGCATCCCCCATCCAGTTCCAGCTATGGTCGTTTAGTCTAGTCCAATAATAACTATCTAACCAGTGCTCACCTGGCATACGAACAGGACATACACACTCGTCAGAGGTTAGAGAAGCAACTCCCCAATACCCCCAATGATCATGCAACCATTTGATATCAGCGTAAGCTTGTCCTACAAGCAAAACCACATTGTCTGGAGAAGCCATCATTGAATCTACGGTTGGATTACCATAGTTCTTTTCTTCAAGCATCCCTTCACAAGATGTTAAAGAAGTAGCAGCAACTATTGCTAATAATATAGATATAAAAATTTTTCTCATAATTCAATTCAATTAAAATAGGCTTAAATTAACTCCTAGAAGAACTGTTGCTACAGTTGGATAAAAATCAGCGTAGTCTATACCTGCATCCCAAACTCCTGTAGTATTCACCTCTGGGTCTTGACCTGTATATTTTGTAATTGTAAATAGGTTTTGACCTGTTAGATATACTCTTAGATTTTGAATATATTTATTCTCTTTGAAATTAAAGGTATAACCTATAGTCATGTTATCAAGTTTTAGATAAGATCCACTTTCTAACTGATTGTTTGTAAAGTGTCCTTTATCAGAGTACTTCACATCCTCACCAACAGCATCCCTTAAGAAAACGTTAGTTGCTTGCGAAGCTTGTGGCCCATAAGCCCAACGAGTAAGATTTAGAACCTTATTACCCACTACACCACGAACGAAAACAGTAGCATCAAGATTTTTCCACCTAACTGTATTGTTCCAACCATAGGTAAAAATAGGCTGTGCATTTCCGATAACCATACGATCTCCTTCACTAAGGTTCGATGCTGATTTATAACCACCTGCTGGAGTTAAAAACATAGCAGTACCGTCTGACTTGTAACCTTCAAACTTATATCCGTAGAAAGCTCCCACTGGCTCTCCTTCAATAAGAATTTGTGTGTTTGTATTCATAATACCATTCTCACCAACTCCTCCAGAAGTAGTTTGCTTATAGTTAAAGCCCTTTGAAGGATCAGAAAGTTTGGTAATATAGTTTTTATTGAAAGAAATTGTTGGAGTTGTTGCCCATGTCCAATCCTTTGTCTTAACAGGAACACCTGTTAATACAAGTTCAACACCGTAGCTGTCCATCTGGCCAGCATTGGCTAATAATGTTGCATATTGGTATGGAGGTGTTGGCACTTCATAGTCCCAAAGAAGGTCTCGTGTTTGACGATAGTATGCGTCTAAGCTACCATAAAGACGATTATCAAGAAACGAAAAGTCTAGACCTAGGTTGTACTCAAACTTTTTCTCCCATCTTAAGTCAGGATTCACATTTTGAGTAACTCCGTAAGTATAAGTGTACTTACCATTATACCAGAAAGTTCCTCCATTTGACAACATCGCCACTGAATTAAGATCCGAACCTAAATTATTTCCTGTTACACCAAAACCCGCTCTAAGTTTAAGATCATTACACCAAGTTTGGTCTTGCATAAAATCTTCTCCAGCAATTCTCCAACCAGCACTAACTGCAGGGAACCATCCCCATTTATTATTAGCTCCAAAACGAGAAGAACCCTCACGACGAACTGAAGCTGATAATAAATATTTCTCAGCATAATTGTAGTTTACACGTAAAAATCCTGCAGCTAAAGTATTTGAATTCCTATAAGAAGAAGCCTCCAAATAATCTTTTGAAGCATCACCATTACCGATTTGGTAATATTTTGCATCATCTGTTGGGAAGCCCTTATTTGAAATGTTTTGACCGTCATATAGGAAGTTTTGGTATGAGAAACCTGCAACTGCAGCTACATTGTGACTTCCAAAAGATCTTGCATAGTCAGCTGTTACCTCAAATAATTTACTATAGCTCATGTTCGATTCTCTTCCTGCCTTACCAGAACCTGCAACATCAGTGTTAATCGTATGATTATACCAATATGAGCGATTATCTCCCTCCTCAATAGCAGCAAAAGCATTTAATTTCAAACCTTGTATTGGTTTAATATCTAAGGTTGCTTTAACTGAACCACGGAAAAAATTACCATCTCCATAAGACTCCTTTTGATTCATTGTCTCAACAGGATTTGAAAGTCCAGTTCCTTGAGGAGCATAATATCCATTCGAATTTTTAGCATCGTAGATAGGATAGGTAGGGTTCATAATTGCCGCCTGCTTAAAATCTCCTGTAAAATAATCATTGCGATAGTGCATGTATGAAAAATCATATTGCAATTCTAACCAGCCATTTAATGCTTTTTGAGAAGCTGCTATTTTTGCAATAATTTCCTCACGATTTGATTTTTGAGCAATACCTTGAGCATCTTTGTATGCTAGTGAAGCACGATAATTAAACTTATTTGAAGAGCCTACAATAGCAATATTATGGTTGTGCGACAAAGCAGCTTTACGTGTTAAAGCTCCCATCCAATCTGTATTATAAGTTTCTCCATTCTCTCCTTCAAAAAGTACAGGAGTAACTCTTCCGTTTGATAAGCTAGCTAAGTCACGGAACTCTTGAGCATTGGCCATACCCAAGTCGCCATTTCTCACAGAAACTGATGCATAACCAGCGTACTCTACTCTAGTTCTTGCAATTTCAGAGAAGTTGTCTCCACGTTTAGTTGTAATGATAATAACACCATTCGTACCACGAGTACCATAAATTGCTGCAGCAGAACCGTCTTTTAATACGTCCATTGAAGCAATCTCTTGTGGTGAAATATTATCAATATTACTTACAGGTACACCATCTACGATAAAAAGAGGAGAGGTTCCTGCTCCTTTATCAAGTGTTGAAAAACCACGAATCTGGATATTGTATCCAGTACTTGTAGGGTCAGATGATGTTTTAATAATATTTAGACCTGCAACTTTTCCTTGAAGCAAGCCCACAGGATTGGTCTTAACACCAGCATTAAAATCTTCAGATTTTACAGACGCAACAGAGCCTGTTACTTCTTTCTTTTTCTGAGATCCATAACCAATTACAACCACATCATCCAAAAACACAGTGTCTTCAGATAAAATAATTTTGCTTGGCAATTCGGAAGCCTTATAGTACTTTGTTGCATATCCAATACTACTAATTTCTAGTATAGCATCTGGACTGGAAACTGTTAATACAAAATCCCCATCAATATCCGTAGCTGTACCAGTGGTAGTACCTTGCTCTAATACAGCAACACCCACTAATGGTCCAAGTTGGTCTGATATGACACCACTAACTTGGTAGCCTTGGGCAAATACTGATGCGGCAAAAAGGCAATTCATTGCCACTAAAGCGCATATACTTAATATTCTCTTCATAAAGAATTGGGTTAATTATTAAAAATAGTTTATATATTTTGTTTGTTATTTCTCTTTTATTATTGACACTGACAATGCTCCTAAAACCAACAGAGCTCCAGCCACAAGGAACATATTCACTTGTGCTCCACCAAGAAGTTTTAAAAGCGTACCACCTAATGCAGCTGCTACAATCTGAGGTATACAAATTGTTCCATTGAATAGGCCTAAGTAAGTACCAATATACTCACCTGAAAGAGCATTTGTAACTAGCGTGAAAGGTATAGCTAACATTGCTGCCCATGCTACTCCTATGAGTAGGAAAGAAACAAAAAGTAGATATTGATCATGTATAAAGAATACAGAAGCAAAACCTACGGCACCTACAAGTAAACTAACAGCATATGCAACCTTAATGTTCTTAAACTTAGGAATGAATAAAGCCCAAAGTACTGAACCTATTGCCTGAACTGCGAAAAGTACTCCAACCCAGTTGCCTGCCGCTTGATAGCCTTCAGAAGCAACATCTCTTGTGCCCCACACAGTCTCTGAAATAGCACCATTGGTATAAGTCCACATATATATAAATGCGCCCCAACAGAAAAACTGAACAAGGCCTACTGTCCAGAAAGTTGAAGGAGCTTTCTTAAGCAAAGTAAAAATACCTGGCGTTTTCTCTTCCTTTGCATGTGGTTCTATACCGTGGAACTCTGCATATTCCTTCGGTGGCATCTCTTTCACCTTTAATGTAGTATAAATTACGCAAAGAATCAAGATGGCTGCGCCTATATAGAAAGCAAATTTTACTGTGTCTGGAATTTGCCCTTCTGGAGCCACATTAGATATTCCAATCCATGCTAAGATGAATGGGAAAAGATATCCTGCAAGACTACCAGCATTTACCAAAAAACTTTGAATAGAATAAGCCTGAGATTTTTGCTCCTCATTAACCATGTCGCCAACCAACATTTTGAATGGTTGCATAGCCATATTAATAAAGGTGTCAAGCAACATGAGCGCCATAAGCCCAAAGACCATTGCCCCACTTACTGTTAAGCCAAAATTTCCTGCATTAGGAAGAAGAATCATAACGATTACTGACACTAAAGAACCTATGAAAAGATAAGGAATACGACGTCCTAGCCTCGTCCAAGTTCTATCACTCAAAGCCCCAACAATTGGCTGAACTATCAAGCCCATTAATGGAGGAAGAATCCAAAAATAGCTTAAATTGTGTGGATCTGCTCCGAGTGTGGCAAAAATACGGCTGATGTTTGCACTCTGCAAAGAGTAGGCGATTTGAACTCCAAAGAATCCAAAACTTATATTCCAAAGCTGAGAAATTGGTAAATTTCTTTTCTGCATATATTATTGATTATTGTTTTGTCGTATTTTTCTGTGTGTTAAGCATGCTAATATACCTATTTATTGCAACAAAAATATTCTCTTTTTGACAAGATGCTAAAAGAATGCGACGAAATGTTGAATATTTACGACGAATTGAAAATAGACTTGGTGGTTTTTTGTTTTTTTACTACATTTGTTTGTTGTTTGTATGGATATTAGCTTAATATTAATATGAGAGAGATAAAGACAAAATATCTTATTCATATTTTTGCTGTTCTTCACGCCGTAATAGCTTTGGCCTGTAGACTGATAGGCATTGATGATGAGATTCTTCTTACCTTACTCACAATGACCTTAATACTGCTTATTTGCATCCAAAAAGGCTTAAGTATTGAGAACACTGTTATCATAATTGTTTTAGCTAATATTGTTGGTTTTATATTTGGAAAGCTAGGAGCAGAAGTCTTGTCCTTATTTATAGAAAAAATATATATAACTGCTGCTATTGCTTCTTTTATAACCACTGAAATATTGGGCTTCGGAACTCTAGCCACAAGCAAAATTCTCCAAAAACATAAACATGAGAAAAAGCATGTAATTACAATACCCCATCTGAAGTGGATAATCATTGCCACATTCTTAATCTTTGCACTTAGGCTTATTGTTATATTTTTATTTTCACAAGTTGACTACCAGAGTAGTAATTTGTTAAATATTTTTACTGACATTCTCTCAAATACTGGGGCAATCGTTATAATTATTGCTTTGAATATCATCTTTGTAAGATGGTTCCATGGGAAAAATTTCTCTAATACTATTACTCCTATTTTAGTTGTAGGCTTTATATTGGCATGTTCAATCCTTCACACCTTACTTGTTAGATTTGATCTGCCTTTTAATTTTTCCACAACTCCTTCGGAAAATATTATTGCTACTTTTATTTCGTGCTCTTTGCTTGAGATCACCATATTTTGTATCACCTACATCGTAACCAATACATTGAGGGCTAGGAGTGAGCTTAAAAAGGCTAAAAACGAGGCAATACTTGCTCAATATCAATATATTAAGCTAAAGCAGCAGGTTAATCCTCATTTTTTATTTAACTCGCTTAGTATTTTGGATGGGATGGTTCAAGAGGGAGAAAAGGATAAGGCCAGTCTCTATATTCAAAAATTTGCTAGTCTCTATCGTTACATGCTTCGTGGAGAGGAGCAGGAGCTTGTGAGTCTAAGAGAAGAAGTTGATTTTGTTCAGCTCTATGTGGATCTTGTGAAACTACGTTTTCCAAAAGGAGTAAATTTTGAAATAAATATTCCTGAAGAAAATATGAATAGGTTAATTGTACCAGGAGCTCTTCAATTATTAACAGAAAATGCTATTAAGCACAATATCACAAGTGCTTCTAATCCTCTTTCTATAAAAATTGAATGTAAAGAACAAGAAATAATTGTTAGTAATAATCTAGCTCCTAAATTGACTAAGACTAATTCTACTGGTTTAGGGAATAAATATATACGTAAAGAATATAAAAGAATAAGTGGTAAAGATATTTTGATTGAACATAATAAAGATTGCTACCGTGTAACTTTACCTTTATTGTAGTTTGTGGAGATATCTACGTCGCTAGTTCCCCACGTCGCCTATGGCTCCTCGGGACAAGCCTCACCATGATATCAAAAGCTTCTACAAGCGATGAGCACAGTTAGTCACTATCGAATGATTTGACTTACAAGGTATTAGGAACTCTGGATGGCGTTCCTCTACATAACAAAATAGATCAAAATGAAGGCATTAATAATAGAAGACGAGCTCATGGCTCAGAAAAATTTAACACGCATTCTCAATAAGCATTATCCTGAAATTGAAATTGTAGGTTATTTGGATTCTGTAAAGAGCAGTATAGAATGGTTTAAATCAGGAAAGATGGTTGACATTGTGTTTATGGATGTTGAGCTTTCTGATGGCGTTTGCTTTGAAATTTATCGACAAGTGGAAATAGAAGCTAATATAATTATGACTACCGCCTATGACAACTATGCTCTAAAAGCATTTGAAGCAGGCAGTATCGATTATATCTTAAAGCCTATTGATATTGAAGCTTTAAAGCGAGCTGTAAATCGATGCAAAACTAAAAAGCAAAATCTAAATATTGAAAATATGCTTAAGGCAATCGGAATACAAAAAGAAAAATATAGGGAACGTTACATCGTTAAGCTTAATGATAGGATTATACCTGTTAAAACTTCCGAAATTGCATATTTCTATTCAGAAGAAAAAACCAATTACATTGTCACAAAGGGGGGAGGTAAATACATAATAGATTTAACTTTAGATGAAATAGTAGAAGACCTCGACCCTAAAAAATTCTTTAAAATCTCCAGAAGCTGCATCACTTCAATGGATGCAATAACTAGTATTATAAGGCAATCGGGTGGAAGATTAAAAATAATCCCCCAACCCGAAAGCACATTTGAAATGACTGTTAGTCGCTCCCGAGTTGATGACTTC
>CAYFTA010000049.1:0-3719 GCA_964346015.1 uncultured Muribaculaceae bacterium
TCTTCGACAGCAGAAGTATCAAAAAAGTTTTTCCTAGTATCATAGTTTGTCGGCGTTGCAATTATAACAAAGTCCACATCCTTATATGCAGCTTCTGCATCTAATGTGGCTACTAGATTCAATTCTTTTTCAGCAAAATATTTTTCAATATATTCATCGTGAATTGGCGACTTTCTCGCATTAACCATATCAACTTTCTCTGGGATGACATCAACGGCAACCACTTCGTGTCTCTGCGACAATAAAGTAGCCATCGATAGACCTACATATCCCATTCCTGCAACAGCTATTTTCATAATATCTTTATTAGAATTTTCTCCAAACCATTTTATTAACTATTCCAGTATAGCTTTGTATTAATTTGACAACTTTTGTTGAAACATTTAAGTCAACATAATCTGGAACAGGTATTCCATTATCACCATTTTTAACCATTTCTACTGCCACATCTACAGCCTGAAGAAGTGAGCCTTCATCAATACCTGCTAAAACAAAAACTCCTTTATCTAAGCCTTCTGGACGCTCTGTAGAGGTTCTAATGCATACAGCTGGAATAGACTTTCCAATTGAGGTAAAAAACGAACTTTCCTCTGGAAGAGTACCAGAGTCAGAAACCACAGCAAATGCATTCATCTGCAAGCAGTTATAATCATGAAAACCAAGAGGTTCATTTTGTATTACACGTGGATCAAGCTTGAAACCAGTAGAGACCAAGCGATTACGACTGCGAGGATGACATGAATATAAAATTGGCATATCATATTTCTCTGCCATCGCATTAATTGCATTGAATAAAGAATAAAAATTTTTCTCTGAATCTATATTCTCCTCACGGTGTGCACTTAGAAGTATATATTTGCCTTTTTCTAGGCCTAAACGCTTATGTACATCGCTATTCTGAATCTCCTCTAGATTGTTTGTTAGTACCTCAGCCATTGGAGAACCTGAAACATAGGTCCTTTCTTTAGCAACCCCTGAAGCATTTAGATATCTACGCGCATGTTCTGAATAACATATATTTACATCCGAAATTATGTCTACGATGCGACGATTTGTCTCTTCTGGCAAGTTTTCGTCAAAACAGCGATTTCCTGCTTCCATGTGGAATATAGGAATATGTAAACGCTTTGCTGGGATTACGGATAGACACGAGTTTGTATCACCCAAAACGAGGACAGCATCAGGCTGAATTTGAACCATAAGCTTATATGAAGCATCAATAATATTGCCAATTGTAGCACCTAGGTCGTCCCCTACTGCGTCCATATAGACCTCAGGATCCTTAAGCTTCAAGTCTTTGAAAAAAACCCCATTAAGGTTGTAGTCATAGTTTTGCCCCGTATGTGCTAGGATGGTATCAAAATATGTACGACATTTATTGATAACTGCCGCTAGTCGAATAATTTCTGGACGTGTTCCAACAATGATAAGAAGTTTTAACCGACCATCATTTTTAAACTTCACATCGCTATAATCTAATTTAGTACCCATGATTATACTTTTTCAAAATATGTATCAGGACGATTTGGATTAAAAGCCTCATTCGCCCACATTAATGTTACAAGATCTTCTGTATCAGACAGATTGATTATATTATGAGTGTAACCAGGAAGCATGTGGATTGCCTGAATTTTTTCTCCACTTACCTCAAACTCAATAATTTCATCTGTACCTATTTTTCTTTGCTGAACTAAACCATGGCCAGAAACTACAATAAATAATTCCCATTTTGTATGGTGCCAATGTTGACCTTTTGTAATGCCTGGTTTAGAAATATTTACACTTACCTGACCCACTTTTTCACTGCGGAGAATTTCTGTAAAACTACCCCTATCATCCACATTCATCTTTAAATCATAAATAGTTTTTTCTTTAGGCAAATATGATAAATAAGTAGAATACAGTTTTTTAGCAAAAGATCCTTCTGGAATCTCTGGCATTGTAAAGGTCTTAGCTTGAGCATCAAAGGTTTCTAGTAAATCTACAATTTCACCAAGTGTCACTTTATGTGAAATAGGAACTGCACAGTAACGACCATCAGGTGTTAAAACTGTTTCTACACCATCAAATTCACAGCGATGCTCCTTACCCACAAGGGCTAAAATCATCTCATCCACCAAGTCATCTATATATAATAGTTCTAATTCAGTATTTCTGTCATTAACTTGGATTGGAAGGTCATTTGCAATATTATTACAAAAAGTGGCAACTGCAGAATTATAATTAGGTCTACCCCATTTACCAAAAAGATTTGGAAAGCGATATACTAATACCTTTGCTCCTGTTTCTTTAGCATAGTCAAAGAAGAGCTCCTCACCTGCCAACTTACTCTTACCATAATCAGACTCACCGTAGCGACCAATTAAGGTAGCTTGAATCGAACTTGAAAGCATTACTGGAGCTGTGTTATTGTATTTTTTCAAAGTGTCAAGAAGCGTTGAAGCAAAGCCAAAATTACCTTTCATAAATTCAGATTGGTCTTTAGGCCTATTAACGCCTGCTAAATTGAAGACAAAATCAGCATCTTTGCAGAAGCTATCCAATTCTTCTGGAGTATTATCTATATCATATTCATAGATGGTAATATCTTGGTCAACTGGATACCAGCGAGCCTTACCTTCTTTAATATTTCTTAATTGAGCACAAAGATTTTGACCCACAAAACCTTTTGCCCCTGTTACTAAAATTTTCATATGCCTTTATTCTGAACGAATATCTCTTGCCTTTGCTCTTGGAATAAGCCCTAAGTCTTCTTTAACAAAACGCAATTTCAATAATAACTCTTTCATACCCTCAACATCCAAACGACGCGTGTTATGAGAGTGGTAGTCTTCGATCTTAGCAACCTCCTCATTACCTTCTGAGAAGTATTTGTCGTAATTTAAATCTCGCGAATCACAAGGAATCCTAAAATAATTCCCCATATCTTCAGCCTTAGCCATCTCTTCACGAGTCACAAGTGTCTCATATAATTTCTCCCCATGACGAGTACCAATTACCTTCACCTCTGTTTCACCATATTTTGGATCTACCTTTGAGTAAGTCTCCTTTAATGCCTGTGCAAGAGTATCAAGAGTTGCAGCTGGAGCCTTTTGAACAAATAAATCCCCGTTCTTACCATTTTGGAAGGCATATATTACCAAGTCTACAGCATCATCCAAGGTCATCATAAAACGAGTCATATTTGGATCTGTAATTGTAATTGGCTTACCCTGCATCATCTGCTCGACCCATAGAGGAATCACAGAACCTCTTGAAGCCATAACATTACCATAACGAGTACAACATATGGTAGTTTCTGCATCTAAACCAAGTTCACGTCCCTTAGCAATCGCAACTTTTTCCATCAAAGCCTTGGAAATACCCATAGCATTAATTGGATATGCAGCCTTATCGGTAGAAAGAACAACTACATTTTTAACTCCGTGCTCAATTGCAGAGAGAAGCACATTGTTTGTTCCTATGACATTGGTCATTGTAGCTTCCATAGGGAAAAACTCACAAGAAGGAACTTGTTTAAGCGCAGCTGCGGCAAAAACATAGTCCACTCCCCTCATTGCTACATCCACAGATGCCTTATCACGAACGTTACCAATATAAAATTTAACCTTGGGATTTTGTAATGCGTGACGCATATCGTCCTGTTTTTTCTCATCTCTAGAAAAAATACGAATCTCCTTAATGTCGCTATCTAGAAAACGACGAAGTACAGCATTTCC
>CAYFTA010000049.1:3819-8541 GCA_964346015.1 uncultured Muribaculaceae bacterium
CTACCTCGTGGTTATACTTATAATTTATATGCACTGGGGAACTTTGGAGAATATTTAGGAGAAACAATTGAAAATAACTTTATTAAAAACTGTAGCAAAACTATAAACAACATATCAGAACTTAACACTAGTCTTCCTATGGCATGGTGCAAAAAAGGTTTAGATTTATCTTCTACCTATACTTCTTTATCCATTAATCTAGAAAGATTAGTTGCAAAAGTTGGTTTTAGATTAGACAAAAGTTCTATTTCTGAAATTACAATTACTTCTATTCAACTAAAACAAAGTCCTAATATTGTTTTTCCTTTTAGGTGGGAGGAAGGGAGTAAAGTAGTAAATGCCTCTGAAGTTTTTGATGGAGATTATTCCTCAACTAATGATTTAAACATAATTAATAATGGTGGTGCTGTTTACTTCTACACTTTTGAAAATTGTCAAGGTACACTTTTACCTTATAATGAAGACCCTTGGGCAAAAATTCCTAGCAATATAAATTCTAATTATTTGACAAGTACATATTTAGAGGTAAAAGGAAGTTTTAAACCAGAATCTCCATTTGATGGAAATGTAATATATCGATTATTCTTGGGAGAAGATAATTGTAGTAATTTTGATGTGCGACGAAATAAAGATATGGATATTAGTCTAAAGCTTACTAATTATGGACTTGGGGAAAATAGCTGGAAGGTAGAAACTGATATTTCCTTTAGAAATGGTTTTACAATTGGTTGGGTAGATGAAAGTAATCGTGAGATTGATGATCAATATATTGGAAATGCTATCTTTTATGGAGCAGAAGTTGATTATGCTATTCTGGAATATCTTGGAGGTTCGTTAGAAGGTTGTGAATTCATATTAATTTCAAATAATGGTGCCCAAATACAAGTAGAAGATTATTATTCTTACTCAAACTATATTGAAGCTCGTCTTATATGCACACAAGCAGGAACTGGTTCGCTATGGTTATATAGTCCTAATGGGGAAGCTATACAAAACTTATCTTCAGAAATTAAGATACAAGTTCCAGAAATTAAACTTTCTCTAGCCTCTCAAGTAGCATATAATGACAATAATTTTGAAATTGATGAAAATCTTTCTTGCTGTATTAATGGAGGAGAGAGTAAAATTCATGTTTATTTAACGGATAAAGATGGTTATAATCTAAATACTGGCTATGAATATCATTTATACTTATTTGATTTTACCCAGTCTCCTACTATTAGCTCAAATTATGATATTCAAGAATGTATTAATGTCACTATGTCTCCAGGTGTAGAAAGTTCAAATGGACCAGTTGTTACATATTCCATAGAATGTATTAACCCTGGTACTGACTCAAATAAGAATGAGAATCTGGCAGATGCTTATGGAAGTCTAATTGCATATTCATTTGATATTGAGGAGAATCAATACCTATTAAATAAGAATGTAGCAGGCTCACTGAATATTGAACCAATAGACTTAGTTTTAGTTGACAATGGCTGGGCAGAATATTTCGATTCACAATTATCGTTAAAAGTACGAAATTCTTCTAATCTACCTCTTGATATTAGTATATGGCAAGCGCATACCACCAACGATAAAACAAATATTCCCTTACGCAACACAATTTTAAATTACGTAGAAAATTTCTTAACAATAAACCGAACAAAATATTCAACTAATACCTTTTACAATGGAGCATCTGATCTTTATGCTTCTTATTGTTATATCAAGTCTGAAAAAAACAACAACGGTTCTGAATATATACTTGATGGAGACTTTCTTGTACATCCTTTAAGAAGCATTAAAACATCTGACTTACACTATTCAATAGTTTATGATTATTTGGGACAAAATAGTCTTCATCATCTTTTTGATGTAAAAATTGCATCAAGTCGAATATCATCTAGTCTAATAAATGTATGCGATAGCTTATCAGATGGTTCTATGCAATTTGAGGTTATATATGGTAGTGATCCAGAATCTCCTGGATGGAATAATCAAGGTATATGGATGAGTTCAAATGGATTTTTAATACAAAAACCAAATAATACACTCGATATCTACTCCAATATCTCTACAATTAATATGACTAAACTAAGTAATAGGTTGGAAACGAATGGTATATACGAATTACAAATCCAATATAATTTTGCAACAGGTACTTTACAAGCTCGTAGTTTAGAAGGCAATAAATATAATATTTCTTTAGATTTTAGATATTCTGGCTCTGTTGAAGGTTATGTTAAAACTTATCCAAATGGTATAAAAAGACCTGGAAAAGACAATTATTGTAGAGCTATGATTTATAAAACTGTTTCTGGTGTAAATGTTAGCTCTGCATATATTGATATTGACTCGGGTGCTGTAAAAGAAGGTATGGATGCAATCTACGCACAAACATTCTTCGACACTTATAGTTGGTACAATGCTTCTAATAATTATCAACACCATGCCCATCCAACATCTATAGATCTGCAAGTAGAAGTAAAACTTTCAGATGGAACTGATTGGTATCCAATAGATTTAATTTTTCTAAATAGTAATATTAACTATTTACACTCTCAAGATAATACTACATATAGTGTTAGTTTTAATCCATATTTGTCATCTTTTAGTTTTAATAAAGTTGAAAAATCAGAATGACATACCCACTTTTAGCATTAAATCAAGATCGAAAGAATCTATAAAATCACTTGTTCCTAAGGTTCTAACTATGATTTTCTCTTGGATAAACTCTGATGGCAAATAATCATCTCGTCCAAAGCGAAGAAATTCGTTACTTCTTGTCCTAAGACAAGTTCCAAAATATGATTGAGATAGGGCTACTACCAAGCCTAAGTTTAATCTCGCCCTATCCCCTATTAAATAACTTATTCCAAGGTCAATGCGTCCAAATAAACCTTGTTTTCCATATTGCAGATAATTGTTATCAAATTCGATATAATCTTTCCTTCCATTAGAAAATCTCTTAAGCTTATCTATTTCCTCCTCCCAAAGTTTGTTAACTAAAGCTTCTTTTTCAGAAAAGTCTAGATTTGCATATTTTTCTTGTAATTCTTTTTCAAAAGCTTGTCTGTAATCACTCAAATACGCAAAACCCTTAGCATATACCCTGTCCATAAAGATTTTATCATTATACTTTATCTTATCATCAGCCTTGTGTGAACTCAAAATCATAAAAGAATATCCAAAATCAAATTGTATATATGGGCTTAATTTTCTATCCAAAATATCATACCTAAGTCGAACGAAAGTAGGTACAGAGGTAGTTTGTTCATGATATTCATGAGAGTATCCTTTACCAGTCTTAGTAAAATACGAATAGCCACCGAAACCTAATCCCAAACTAAATTTTGGGCAGAAACGATAGCCTGTTGCCACATCTAAACCATAGCCCCAATTGATATAAGAAGTAAAACTTCTTTCATTAATTGCTATACCACCAGAAGATTGAGCATCAAAATAGAATCCTTTCTGAAAGTATTTTGACTTTTGGTAATTAGTATTTTGCTGTGCTAAGGCAGATAAGCTTAAGCAAAAGAAGAAGCAAGAAAATAAAATAGATTTAATTTTGTTTAAATAAGAGTTTAAAAAATGTCGCATATAAATAAATATTTTTAATTAATAATTTATATGCCTAAACTCCCTTTTCCTATCTGACACAAAAATGGAGAAAAATTCAAAATTTTCCTCCACCTAAGCTGCAAGTTTTTCTCTTTTTTTATGTTTTTTCTATTTTTTTAGAATCCAATACCGATATGGCCTCCTATACAACCAGTAGACATAGTGCCTCCAAGGAAGATGTGTAGATTTTTATAGATACGAACTCTAAAGCCTGGCTGCCATCCAAAAGCAAAATATACCTTACCTGGATCCTCTGGTATAATTTCCTCTCTTTCCAATGTTTCAGGATTTGTCCTATACTTCCCTGTCACTTTATAAATCCATCCCACTCCTAAAGATAGATCATTATAGAAAGCAAACCTCTTCTTAGGGCCAATATGAAAATATCTACGCATAAAAAGTTCAGTACTCATTGAATAAAGATTACCTGGAGCATAATCAAGATAATTTGAATGATGTTCTACCATAAAACCAAAAGTACGCTTTTCATCTACCCTCACACCAGCTGTCACACAAACTTCCCAAGCATAAATCCCCAATCCATATCTAGCAGTAAACTCCGGCTTCCACTTCTCAATCCCCTCCTTCGAGAAACTATATTTCCACTCCGCCACCCATCCCTTGAAATCATCATCAAATTCTTGTGCCTTTACTGAAACAGCAGACATACAGCAAATAATAACCGTAATAAATATAAATAAGTGCTTTTTCATGTAAAAAATCATTTATAAATTCCTATTTCATATTACAAAGATAGAAATTTGACTTGCAAAGCAAGTCGCACCTCCAAAAAAAGACCACTTTATGAGAATAGAAATATTTAACAAGGCGCATCAGCGCAGTGCTATGCGTGTCAGTGAGATTTTCGAAGAAAATTGAAGCAACGCTGGCACCCGACCTGAATGAAGTGAATGGTCGGAGTTCTCCTAATAGGAGATGTCGCAAAGCGACAGAGGTTAAGATGGGAATAGACTTGCAAAGCAAGTCGCACCTCCAAAAAAAGACCACTTTATAAAAGTGATCTTTTTTTGGAGGTGCCTAGCGGAATCGAACCGCTCTACTTGGTTTTGCAGACCAATGCCTAACCGCTCGGCCAAAGCACCATTATTATTT
>CAYFTA010000050.1:0-8520 GCA_964346015.1 uncultured Muribaculaceae bacterium
ATCTTTCAGGAAAATCTTTAGCAAAAGCATCCATTTTAAGCGAGCCTTTAAGGTCAGCCGTCATAGCAATAACCTTATCATTTGTTTTTCCAAGCTCATGAAGTCCAACTCCAAAACCGCTTCTTGTATCTTTATTCCCGCTATTTATATATTTTTTCATAATCTCAAAATTAAAAATCTCCAAGTGTTTCTTCAAGTTGAGCAAGAGCTCTCTCACATTCCTCCATAGAAGGAGCCTTACCATGCCATGCACAAGTGCCAGACATAAAATCGACTCCGTGTCCCATATCGGTCTTAAAGAGAATCATAACAGGTGAGCCTTTGCCGCTCAACTCTTTAGCTTTAGCAAAAGCCTTAAGAATTGCCTCAAAATTATGTCCATCAGCCTCAATAACTTTCCACCCAAAAGCAGTGAACTTAGCATTTAAATCACCTAGTCCTGCAACAGCCTCCACAGTGCCATCAATCTGTTGACCGTTCCAATCAACCATGCCGATGAGATTATCAAGCCCCTGATGAGCGGCAAACATAGCAGCCTCCCAAATTTGACCTTCTTCACATTCTCCGTCACCCATAAGCACATATACAAAGTTATTCTCTTTGTCTAATTTTTTTCCAATAGCCATACCTGCAGCAATTGACAGCCCTTGTCCTAAAGAACCAGCTGCTTGAGTTATGCCTGGAAGTCCGTGATCAATGGAAGGATGTCCTTGGAGCCTAGAACTAAACTGACGGAAAGTAGCCAGTTCTGAAACAGGAAAGTACCCACTTCTAGATAATAGAGAATAATAAACAGGTGTAATGTGCCCTGCGGATAACACAAAAGCATCTTGACCCTTAGCGTCTCTAGTCCAAGTCTTAGGATTATGCTTCATTACATCAAAATAAAGAGCAGTTAGGAAGTCTGCACTACTCATAGAACCACCTGGATGACCAGATTTCGCAAGTGTCACCATTCTGATGATATCTCTTCTTACCTGAGAAGAAATTTTACTCAATTCTTTAGTTTTTGTCATTATTATTAAGTGTCACAAATTCACACAAAAATACTAAAAAAAATCTGTATCTTTGCCAAGATTATTATATAGATATGAATAAAACACGTAATTTTTGCATAATAGCTCATATTGACCATGGTAAGAGTACTTTGGCTGATAGAATGTTGGAGGTCACTAATACTTTAGTTACTCGTGGAGCGATGGAAAGCCAAGTCCTTGACTCAATGGACCTTGAGAAGGAAAAAGGTATTACCATAAAGAGCCATGCTATTCAAATGGACTACAACTACAAGGGTGAAAAATATACATTTAATCTAATTGATACTCCAGGTCACGTGGATTTTTCTTATGAAGTTTCACGCGCCATTGCATCTTGTGAGGGTGCCCTTTTAATTGTTGATTCAACTCAAGGTATTCAAGCGCAGACAATATCAAACCTTTATCTCGCAATTGAACATGATCTAGAGATTATTCCAATCTTAAATAAAATAGATATGGAAGCGGCTATGATAGATTATGTTTCCGAACAAATAGTTGATTTACTTGGATGTAAGCAAGAAGAAATTCTTTTGGCTTCTGGTAAGACAGGTCAAGGAGTTAAGGAAATATTGGATGCTATAGTTGAACGTGTTCCTGCTCCTAAAGGAGATCCTAACGCACCTTTGCAGGCTTTAATTTTTGACTCAGTGTTCAATTCTTTTAGAGGAATTATTGCATATTTTAAGGTTTTCAATGGTTCTATTAAGCCAGGGGACAAAGTTAAATTTTTCAATACAGGTAAAGAATACGAAGCAGATGAGGTTGGTGTACTGAAGATGAAGATGCAACCTATGAAGGAAATCCCTTGTGGTAGTGTAGGTTATATTATTTCTGGTATTAAAAGCGCATCTGAAGTTAAGGTTGGAGATACAATTACCCATGTTGAAAGACCATGTAAAGAGGCAATTAGTGGTTTTGAGGAGGTTAAGCCAATGGTTTTTGCTGGTATGTATCCTGTTGAAACAGACCAATATGAGGAGTTGAGGGCTTCTTTAGAAAAATTTCAGCTAAATGATGCTTCATTTGTATTTGAGCCGGAATCTTCATTAGCTCTCGGTTTTGGTTTCCGCTGTGGATTCTTAGGTTTATTGCACTTAGAGATAGTTCAAGAACGTCTATTTAGAGAATTCGATATGGATGTTATCACAACCGTGCCAAACGTTTCTTATCACGTATACACAACCCATGGTGAGGAGCTTGAGGTTCATAATCCTTCTGGGCTTCCGCCAGTTACTATGATTAATAGAATTGAAGAACCGTATATTAGGGCACAAGTAATTTCTAAATCAGAGTTTTTTGGCCCAATTATGAAGTTATGTCTTGACAAGAGGGGAGTTCTTATTAATCAACATTATTTGACGGCAGATCGCGTGGAGTTAACATATGAGATGCCATTGTCAGAAATTGTTTTTGACTTCTATGATAAGTTGAAGTCAATTTCTAAAGGATATGCTTCATTCGACTATCAACTAATTGGGTTTAGAGAGGCTAAACTTGTTAAACTCGATATATTGTTGAACGGCGACCCTGCGGATGCTCTTTCTACACTTATTCATGCTGACCGTGCATATGAATTCGGTAGAAAAATTTGTGAAAAACTTAAAGAGCTCATACCGCGTCAACAATTTGACATTGCAATTCAAGCAGCTATTGGAGCAAAGATTATTGCCCGAGAAACAGTAAAAGCTGTTAGAAAGGATGTTACGGCTAAATGTTACGGTGGTGATATTTCTCGTAAGAGAAAGCTTCTTGAAAAACAGAAAGCAGGTAAGAAGAGGATGAGGCAGATTGGTTCAGTTGAGGTTCCACAGAGTGCATTTATGGCAGTTTTAAAATTGGATTAGCATTTAAAATTAGCGTTTAAAAAGTAGGACAAATATGAAAAGATATCTAGCAAGAAATTGGCTCCCTATTGTTGCATTACCACTATCTAGTATGATTATTGGTACGACATTAGCCATTGCTGATTTTAAGGTAAAACCTTCAGTTGTGCTTGTTTTGTTTTTTACTGCTTTTGTTTTGAAAATGGTTTCAGTGGTTAGAGAAAATAAAGCAAGATTTAGCACAGAAAATAAATACAAAGCTGCTCTTTGGGCTTCTGTTTTATTATTCTTAGGTTTGGCTGTTCTTCTTGTTTATCTGTCTTATGGAAGTCTGTGGTGTTTAGATGCCTTTGTTTTTCTACTTTTGGGATATTTCTTTTTAAGAACTGCTTTGTTTCCTGTCTCTAGGCCAATATATTTAGATGCAATATATACAATCTCTCTGTACGGGCCATTAGCAGTTGTATGTGCTTATATGCTTTGTGCACACACTATTACAGGGTGGCACCTTCTTCTTCCTGCTTTCGCCATAGGCTTTTTAGTTGCAGCAGCAAAAGATGTTGTTAAACCCTTGTATCACACATTATTGATAGTGGCTGGTTTTGTGTATATGATTATATCCGCATCCTATAGAATATTTGATCTATACCACTTCCTCTTTTTACTCTCTCTTCCTCTTTTCATAGTTCATTTAGTAAGATATTGGAGAGAACCAAAACCATCAAAACTTTTGATTTGGTCGATACTTCTTTTTGCAATTTTATCAGGAATTGGATATTTACTTTTTCCTTTATTTGGAGTGAGCGCTATAATTTTTTAGCACAGAGGTCTAAGGTACTGGATCATAGCCACTTCCTCCCCAAGGATTACAACTTAGAATTCTTTTAACACTTAGGTACAGACCTTTGAAAGGCCCGTGTTTTTTAAATGCTTGTAGTGAATATTGTGAACATGTAGGCGTGTATCTACATGAAGGTGCTTTTAATGGGGAGATACAGACTTGATAAAACCGTATCAATAAAATGAACGGAGCAATAGCTATTTTCTTAAGAATAGTCTTGAAGTTATTTTTCTTCTTTATCATTCTCTTGATTAATATGCTCTAGCACTTTCTTTACATTACTATATATTTCTTCGTAACTGAGTATAGCTTTGCTTTTGTAGACAAATAAAATATCAATACCATCAAATTTAAGCGTCTCTTTTTGCTTTCGATAACTTTCACGCATTCTTCTTTTGAGGAGATTTCTTATAACAGCCTTTTTAAAAAGCTTCTTCGGTACAGAAATCATTATACGATTTATACCCTCCTCATTCTTTGCACAGCAATATTTTATATTATCAATACCAATAAACTCAGCCCCAGCAAGAAGCTCAGAAATAGCACTCCTGCCACACAATCTCTCTTGCTTTGAAAGTGTATTTAGGGCCTTGTTAGTCATAGTTTATTTTACGTTTTCTAGGTAGTTTTCTATAGCTTTAGCTACTGAAGGAGCCTCTGGAGTAGGAGCTTGTACTTCTATCTTCAAGCTTGCATCTTCCATTGCTTTTACTATAGACTTTCCGTACGAAGTAAATTTAATCTTCTTTTGTTCGAAATCAGGGAAGTTGTCAAAAATAGAATTAACATCAGCAGGATTGAATAAAACAATCATATCATATGAGTGTAAATCAATGTTCTTAATATCCTGAGAGACACTTTTTACAAATTCTGCAGTAGTAAAAGAATACTTAGTTTCTTCAAATTGTCTAGTAATTGCATCTTTTATAGGAGAAGCAGAAGTTGCAATAAGGAATTTTTCGCCCTTATGTTTTGTACCTATGAGACCAATTATAGAACTTGGTGTTCCATTTCCAAAGAAAATTTTGCGTTTTCTATAAACTATATGTTTTTGAAGATAATTTGCAACAATCTCAGAAGTACAAAAATACTTCATTGAATCAGGGATTTTAACGCGCATTTCTTCACAAATATGAAAAAAAGCATCAATTGTTGTCCTTGCCGAAAAAACAATAGCTGTATAATCTAAAACATTGATTTTTTGTGTCCTAAACTCTCTTGAACTCAAAGGTTCCATTTTAAAAAATGGAGTAAAATCCACTTTTACACCATACTTATTTATAACATCTTCATAAGGAGAAGACATTGTTGGTGGTTGTTGTGATATAAGAATTTTTTTAATACTCATATTCCTAAAAAATAATTGCTGAAGCAACTACAGCCCCAGTAGGTATGATTTCTAGGGCGCAAAGATACAAAATTGCTGTAAAAAAGGGAAATGAAGCCGAAAAAATTTGAAGTTTTCTAATGAAATAAAGAAAATAAGTCACACCAAATATCCAATATAGGATGGTTTGAACTAATTTTTCTGAAATATCAAAAAGCTCAAAACATCCAATAGCTAAAAGCAAAAAAAGCATTAAAAGAATGAAGAAGTTGTAAGAACTTCTACAAGCTATTCTATAATTTTTGATGAGAGAAGAATGGGGAGCCATTAGTTTTGTAAAAGCCCATGCTAAAAGTACATAAGCAATAGCAATTCCTATTAACGTCAAAAACTTAAAACCTGGAGATAATGACATATAGAATGATGGCCTATAAATATCATATTCAAAAACTATGAGTAAAAATGGTATTATAAATGAATATGCAAAATTATTTCTTGTGCGAGCAAGTTTGATATTGTTTTCTAAATTAACACATTCTCTTGTTCGAACAGCGCAGCTTAGGATTGATGGGATTAGCTCTAGGAAAGGTTTTAGATTAATCAAAAATGGTATGATTGCAATTAAAGCCAAAATGTCTACCCATGGTAAAGCCACCTCATGAACCTGATGTACCTGAGGCACCTTGCTCATGAGAAGCTCTCCTTGAACAAAAGCACTATCTATTGGATTGGTTAGTTTGTCAATCATAAATTAATTTCCCCGTTTAGCCCTATATCCCATGTCTTTGAGTAGTGTAACCACCCTATCTCTAAAATCACCCTGAATGGCAATTTCTCCGTCTTTAGCACAGCCTCCCACGCCACATTTAACTTTCAATGTGCGTCCAAGCTCTTCCAAATCGTCCTCCGTTCCTATAAACCCAGTCACTAAAGTCACTTGTTTGCCAGCTCTTCCTTTTCGGTCAATTTTAACCATTAAATTCTGCTTTTCGGGCTCCAAGGTTTCTTCCTCCTCTTCCCCCTCGTGTTCATATTTAAAATCCGGATTGGTCGAGAACACCACTCCTAACCTTGTTTTCCAATCATTTTCTGCCATAAAACCTCAATTTTTGCAAATATAGTGAAACCATCATAAGTTTGAAATGAAAGTTTTATTGATTTTTATTTAAAGATGTATTTTTATATATTTGCCGAACGATTACTCAGTCTAGGTAATCGCACAAACCATATAAATTAAAATAACAATATGACACGCAAACTTTTAACAGGTTTTCTATTCCTTATGATTAGCCTATCTTTATCAGGAAAGAATTATGAGCTGGTTTCGCCAGACAAAAGTATTAAAACAGAAATATCAATAGAAAAAGGAGTTATTTCTTATTCGGTGAGTAAAGAAGGAAATCTTCTTTTAGCACCATCAGAAATTTCCATGATACTATCCGATGGACTAACTTACGATGGTTCAGTAAGACTACAAAGAGCAAAAACAGCAACAGTAAACAATGTGCTAGATGCTTCTTTTTATAAAAAGTCAAAAGTGGTTGAAAACTACAATCAACTAACCCTCTATTTTAGGACTTTTGACCTAGTTTTTAGGGCTTATGATGCAGGAGTGGCCTATCGTTTCATTTCAAAATCTAAAACACCATTCAAGGTTCTTAGCGAAACAGCTCAATTCGCTTTTCCAGAAGATTGGAAAATGTACGTTCCCTATGTTTCTCGACGTACACATACGCTTGAAAGTCAATTATATAATAGTTTTGAGAGCCTCTACGACTACTCTAATATTTCAGAGTGGAATACTAAACTTTTGGCCTTTCTTCCAGTAATGATTGAAGCACCTGATGGTTATAAAATAAACATCATGGAATCAGATCTCCTTAATTATCCTGGAATGTATCTCTACAACGAAGATGCAGACACTTCTTTAGAAGCTCGTTTCGCAGCTTTTCCAAAGGAAGTAAAACAAGGTGGTCATAACAATCTCCAAGGCGAGGTCCAGTCTAGAGAAGATTATATTGCAAGGTTTGAAGGGGCTACAGCCTTCCCTTGGAGAATCGTAAATATTAGTTCGCAGGACAAGGAAATGCTTGATAATGATCTAGTTTGGTTGTTGGGGACACCAGCAGATTCTCAAAAAGACTGGTCATGGATAAAGCCAGGAAAAGTAGCTTGGGAGTGGTGGAATCACTGGCATGTTATAGGTCAAGATTTCAAGGCAGGAGTTAATAATGATACATATAAATATTATATCGACTTTGCTTCTAAATATGGAATTGAATATGTGATTTTGGATGAGGGTTGGGCAGTGCGAGGAGAGGCAGACCTTTTCAATGTGGTGCCAGAAATTGATATAGCTGAATTGGTGGCATATGGAGAAGAACGTAACGTTGGTATAGTCCTATGGGCAGGCTACTGGGCCTTTAATAGGGACATGGAGAAAATATGCAAACATTATTCGGCGCTTGGTGTAAAGGGCTGGAAAATCGACTTCATGGACAGGGACGATCAAGATATGGTAGATTTCCACACTCGTGCAGCTAAAACCGCAGCAAAATATCATCAATTTGTGGATTTCCACGGTACTTATAAACCTTGTGGTCTAAACAGAACCTATCCAAATGTGCTAAATTATGAAGGGGTACATGGTCTAGAGCAAATGAAATGGGTTCGTGCAGGAACAGATCAACTTACCTATGATGTTACTTTCCCATTCATCCGTATGGCGGCAGGCCCAGTGGACTATACTCAAGGTGCGATGAAAAACTACAATTTCGATTATTATAAACCATGTAGAATAGACCCAGTAAGTCAAGGCACTCGTTGTCATCAGCTAGGAATGTATGTTATTTATGAGTCTCCTTTTAACATGCTTTGTGATGCTCCACATTATTATGAGCAGGAAAGAGAATGCACAGAGTTCATAGCTAAAATTCCAACAACCTTTGACGAAACTCTTGCTCTTGATGGCAAAGTGGGAGAGTATATTCTTATAGCTCGTCGTAAAGGCGACACTTGGTACATCGGTGGCTTAGTAGGACAAGAGGGTCGTAATGTTACCATAGACCTAAATTTTTTAGGTGATGGTGATTGGAAAATCGAACTTTTCAAAGACGGCGTTAATGCCACTCGCCACGCTGAGGACTATAAAAAAGTGGTTTCAAAGGCGAGCTCTGTACTTGAGGTTGAAATGGCACCAGGGGGTGGTTTCGCAGCAATTCTTAGCAAGTAAATTTTAATATTTTCGTAGAAATGGAAACGGATTCTTATCTTTGCCGAGTTATAACAATTTGAAAAAGTGTAAAAGTTATAACTATTATTAGATAAATGGAGTAAAATATATGAATACCAAGAAATTTCTTTTAAGTAGTAGATTAACGGCACTTTTAGTGTTTTTAATTGCAGCAGCTACTTATTTACTAACAATAGAACCAACTTCGTCATTTTGGGATGGTGGCGAGTTTATTGCTTCTTCAGTTAAGCTTGAAGTAG
>CAYFTA010000051.1:0-3378 GCA_964346015.1 uncultured Muribaculaceae bacterium
GGTTTTGCTATGATAGCTTCAGGCTCTTGTCAAGAAGCTCTTGACATTGCTGCCGTAGCGCATCTTGCATCAATAAAATCAAGCATCCCATTTGTTCATTTCTTTGACGGTTTCCGTACTTCTCATGAAATTCAAAAAGTTGAACTTCTTGATGAAGAAGCACTTAAGGAAATGATAAGTGAAAAAGCTCTTGCAAGATTTAGAGCTAGAGCATTAACTCCAGAATCACCTGTAACACGTGGTACAGCTCAAAATGCTGACGTATATTTCCAAGCACGTGAAGCATGTAACCAATACTATGAGGTTGTTGATGATGTGGTGGCAAGATATATGGGGGAAATAAGTGAGCTTACAGGTCGAAGCTACCGTCCTTTCGATTACTACGGACATCCAGAAGCAGAAAATATCGTTATTGCAATGGGTTCAGTAACAGAAACTATCCAAGAAACTGTTGATTATCTTGTGGAGCAAGGTAAGAAAGTTGGTTTAATGATAGTTCGTTTATATAGACCTTTCTCAGCTAAATATTTCATGAAAGCTCTACCAAAGTCAGTTAAGAGAATTGCTGTACTTGATAGAACTAAAGAACCAGGAGCACTTGGAGAACCACTATATTTAGATGTAAAAGCATTATTCCAAGGTCAGGAAAACTCACCACTTATTGTTGGTGGACGCTACGGTCTTTCTTCTAAAGATACAACTCCTGCACAAATCGTTTCTGTATTTGAGAATCTTGAATTAAATGAGCCAAAGAATGGCTTTACAATAGGAATAGTTGATGATGTAACATTCAAATCTCTTCCACAAAAAGAAGAAATCTCTATTGTAAAACCAGGAACTAAAGAATGTAAATTCTATGGACTTGGTTCTGATGGTACCGTAGGAGCAAATAAGAATACTATTAAGATTATTGGAGACCATACTCCTCTATATTGCCAAGGTTATTTCGACTATGACTCTAAGAAATCTGGTGGATACACTTGTTCACACCTTCGTTTCGGCAAATCACCTATTAAAGCACCTTATCTTGTAGGAACTCCTGACTTCGTTGCTTGTCACGTACCATCATATCTTTCAAAATATGATGTACTTAAGGGAATTAAAGAAAATGGTACTCTACTTCTAAACTCATTATGGGATGAAGAGGAAACACTTAAGAGAATTCCTGACCATGTAAAAGCTACAATTGGAAAGAAAAACATCACTCTTTATATAATCAATGCGACTAAGATTGCTGCCGAGATAGGACTTGGTGGACGTACAAACACTATTCTTCAATCAGCATTCTTTAAGATTACAAACATCATCCCTTACGAAGATGCTGTTAAATATATGAAGGAAGCTATTGTTAAAAGCTACGGCAACAAGGGTGAGCGCATTGTTAATATGAACTATGCTGCTGTGGATAGAGGTGGAGAATACACTAAGGTTGAAATCCCTGCAGATTGGAAAAACATTACAGCGAAGTTTGAAAACCAAGATAAGGATAGATTAGCTCCTGCATTTGTTAAAGAAATTGCAGACATAGTTAATGCTCAAGCTGGTGACACTCTTCCAGTAAGCGTATTCAAAGATAGGGCTGACGGGACTATTCCTTCAGGTACTAGTGCTTATGAAAAACGTGGTATTGCAGTCAATGTTCCAGAGTGGCAAGCTGAAAATTGTATCCAGTGTAATAACTGTGCATTTGTTTGTCCTCACGCTGTTATTCGTCCATTCCTTCTTACTGATGAAGAAGCAGCTAAGGCTCCTAAGACAGTAAAACTTCAACAAGGTAAAGCTAACTTGAAAGAATATAAATTTGCTATTTCACTTTCAGTTTTAGACTGTACAGGTTGTGGTAACTGTGCTGATGTTTGTCCATCAAAAGAGAAGGCACTTATTATGAAACCACTTGATACTCAAAGAGCAGAACAAGCTAACTTTGATTATCTACACAGCAATGTTGGATATAAAGACAATATTGTAAACAAAACTCAAAACATTAAGAATTCTCAGTTTGCTCAACCACTATTTGAGTTCTCTGGTGCTTGTGCTGGTTGTGGTGAAACACCTTATATCAAAGCAATTACTCAGCTCTTCGGCGATCACATGATGATTGCTAATGCAACAGGATGTTCTTCAATTTATGGTGCATCATTCCCTGCATCACCATATTGTAAGAATGCAAATGGTCACGGTCCTTCGTGGGCAAACTCACTATTTGAAGATAATGCCGAATTTGGTCTTGGTATGAAGTTAGGTTCAGATAGAGCTCGCGAAACAGTTGCTAAACTCATGGAAGAGGGGCTTAGTTGTTCTAAGTGTTCAGATGAGATGAAGGCATTATTTACAAAATGGCTTGGAGATAAGAATAATCCACAAGTAACTCGTGAGGTTGCTGAGGAGTTAGTTCCTAAGATGGAAGCTTGCAATTGTGATATTTGCAAACAACTTCTTGTATATCAGAACTTTATAACTGCTCGTAGCCAGTGGATATTTGGTGGTGACGGTTGGGCATATGATATTGGATATGGTGGACTTGACCATGTTCTCGCTTCAGGTGAGAATGTAAATGTTCTTGTTTTAGACACAGAAGTTTACTCTAATACTGGTGGACAATCATCTAAATCTACTCCTGCTGGAGCAATTGCTAAGTTTGCTGCTTCAGGTAAGAAGATTCGCAAGAAAGATCTTGGTATGATGGCAATGTCTTATGGCTATATATATGTAGCTCAAGTTGCTATGGGTGCGAGTCCAGTACAATTCTTTAATGCAATTAAAGAAGCTGAAGCTTATGATGGCCCTTCACTAATCATTGCTTATTCTCCATGTATTAACCATGGTCTGAAAGCAGGTATGGGCCTAAGCCAAAAAGAAGAAAAGCTAGCAGTAGAATGTGGTTACTGGCATCTATATCGCTACAACCCTGCTCTTGAAGGCACAGATAAGAATCCATTCAGCCTCGACAGTAGAGAGCCAGACTGGAGCAAGTTCCAGGATTTCCTAAAAGGGGAAGTTCGTTTTGCATCTCTATATAAATTGTTCCCAGACTCAGCTGAAGAACTTCTAGCAAAAACAGAAGAACATGCTAAACATCGTCTAGAAACATACAAGAGATTAGCAGGAAAATAATACGAAAATAATACTGACTTGTAAGAAATATTACTTGTCACTTTGAGATTTCAAGAGGCATCTTAACAATCTCAATCTAAATAAAACAATAAAAGGGTCAACTATTTTCAGTTGGCCCTTTGTTTTACTCTTCTACCAAAACAGTACGCGAAACCGACCACAGCACCAATATCTCCGTTTCGCAGCACCAAAACACAACAAATTCCACAAAAACAGTACGCGAAACCGACCACAGCACCAATATCTCCGTTTCGCAGCACCAAA
>CAYFTA010000051.1:3478-8510 GCA_964346015.1 uncultured Muribaculaceae bacterium
AAAACAGTACGCGAAACCGACCACAGCACCAATATCTCCGTTTCGCAGCACCAAAACTTGTAATAGAAGAAAAGAAAATATAAAAAATCATTATATTTGTTGAATGGAACAAGAATGCAAAAGAATTACAAGTTAAAATATAAAACCATGAGACTTACAAAACTAATTGCTGTTGTATTCAGCACGGTTCTTATAGCAGGAAGTGCGATGGGCCAACCGAAGATAGACTTAAGACCTAATGAGACTGTGCTTTTATACACAGATTCATTTGAAGGGAATACTGACCTTGTATATGGAGAAATAAAATATGCTGGTTATAAGATGGAAGAAGATAACGAATTAACTGGCCCAGAGAGATTATATGATAATGGCAATCTTAGTAATACATCATCACTTGTGAGATTTGACCTATATTTTCCTAAAAAACCTAATGGGCAGATGGTGATTGTCTGTCCAGGAGGAGGTTACGAAATCACATCAACCTACAATGAAGGCCTTTATGTAGCTGAATGGATGCTAAAAAAAGGTATTACTGTAGCAGTTGTTAAGTACCGGATGCCGAACCAACATTCCAAAGTTCCAGCAACTGATGTTTGGAATACATTTAGATATTGCAGGAAAAACGCAACAAAATGGAATGTGTCACAGATTGGCGTAATGGGTTTTTCGGCTGGTGGTCACCTTGCAGCAACAGTTTCAACTATGTGGCCAGACACTGAGACACGACCAGACTTCTCTATACTAATTTACCCTGTTATAACAATGGAAGTTGGTGTGACCCATAAAGGAACTAGAGAAAAATTAATTGGCAAAAAAGCTATCTGGGATAAGCAGAAGGGAGAAAAATATTCATTAGATAATCAAATAACTAGATTTACTCCACCAACATTCATCGCACATTGTACAGACGACACAGTCGTTCCTATTGAAAACGCCTTACGTTATTACAAGAAATTAGTTGACAATGAAGTCGATGCAGAAATGCATATTTGGCCAAGAGGCGGTCATGGCTGGGGCTTCACACGCCAAGAATATAGGGATAGTGGCAAAGATCCATTCGGATATGGAAGAAAAGATTTTGAATCTTTACTGGCCCTATGGCTAGACAGTCTTGCCAAATAATTATTGCGACGACAGGATTACAACCACCCTCTTATTCCTTTAGTGTCAAAAATTAGACTGTATCAATCCTTTAGTGTCCATTTGTCATAAAGATATATTCCTTTAGTCTAAGAAATAACTCTTTAGCGGCAAAGTCTTCGCTTGGTTGAAAAATTAAATCATAGTATGAAGATGTTTCTTTTACTGCATCTCCTTCTTCAAAAGAAAAAGGCGATGGAGAAACACTGAGTCTTATTCGTAAAACTGCATTTGGATGTGTTTCAAATGGTAAATTCGAGGCTGGTTGCAGGAATACTTGTAAGTCAGCATTTTCATCTTTTGTTGGAATGAAATCTATGTTAGGATTTGCTGCTTTATAAGAAGCAAAGAGGGGTTCTAAGAAAATTTTTTGAACCTCTTCTGATGCAGAATATCTAACTATTGCATACTCATGATTTAAAAATAGATTATTGATAGAATCATATGCTTTGACAATTCCCAAGGCATTGTTTTTAAAGACCTCTCCCTTCGGTGTTAAACTTATACTACCATAAGTTCTTTCAAATAACTCCCCACCAAGCATTCTTTCCAATTCTGCCACATTTTGACTTACAGCAGGTTGAGAAATACCAAGCTGAGTGGCAGCTTTAGTGAAACTACCATTTTCTAATACTGCAAGGAATACTTTTAGTCTGAAATCTTCTAACATAAGTTTCTTTAACAATAATTTAATATTATTTGTCAGTAAAGTTAGGAAAATTAATGGAGTTTTGAAGATATTTTATATATATTTGTTAGATATATCCTCACGGCTAGTTGGTCAAGGCACCTTATGCCTCGCCGTAATAAACTTCAGGAGGACAGACCTTAAGGAGAACACACCAAAAGGTAAATGCATACAAAAAGGTAAAACACCAAAAGAGTAACAATAGCATATACTCAAAAGGGTGACTATTAATGATAATTACTTAAACCAATATAATATGAAAATTAAACATTTATTAATTTCTATTGCAGCTTTATTTATTTCTGCAATGACATTCGGTCAAAATCCTCTTCCAAATGACCCAGAAACTAGGGTTGGAAAGCTGGAAAATGGACTTACTTATTACATTCGTCACAACGATAAACCTGCCCAAAGAGCAGAATTTTGGCTAGCAACTGACGTTGGAGCCTTCCAAGAAGAAGATCACCAAGATGGTCTAGCTCACTTTCTTGAGCACATGTGTTTCAATGGAACAAAAAATTTCCCTAACAAAGAGTTACTTAATTATCTCCAAAGTATAGGAGCTGAGTTTGGTAGAAATATCAACGCTTCTACTGGTTTTGAGGTAACACAATACATGCTTAATAACATTCCTATCACAAGGGAAACTATTATTGACTCTTGCCTTCTCATCCTTCATGACTATTCACACTACGTGACTTGCGATCCTAAAGAGATTGACAATGAAAGAGGTGTAATACTTGAAGAGAGAAGAACCAGAAGAACAGCTGATTGGAGAATGTTAGAACAGGCTCTACCTTATTACTTTGGTGAAATTAATGGTAAGAGAACTCTAATTGGGGGTGAAGAACAACTTAAAACATTTAAACCAAGCAGTCTAGTTGAATTCTATAAAAAATGGTATAACCCTGATATGCAAGCAGTTATCGTGGTTGGAGACATTGATGTAGATAAGGTAGAACAAAAGATTAAAGATATTTTTGGTAGCATTCCTGCTCCTGAAACACCTACAGTAAAAACACTACATAAAGTTCCTGATAACGCAGAACCACAAGTCGCAATTATTACTGACCCAGAGGCTAGTAGTTCTTCAATCGAAGTTCTATGGAGAAGTGAACCACTTCCAAAAGAGCTTAATAATACTGATGTTGCTTTCATGCTAAATACTATCAAATCTTATGTTAGATTGATTATGCGTGAAAGATTTACTGATATAACATCACAACCAAATGCGCCTTTCCTAAGCGGAAGTCTTGGTATTGGAAATCTTATGAAGACTGCAGATGCTGTAATGGCCAATGTTAGTTTTAAAGATGGAGAAGCAATTCCAGCATTTACTAGCTATATGCTCGAAATCGAAAAGATGAAGAGATTTGGATTTACAGAATCTGAAGTTGAACGTGCTAAGCAAAATATACTTAGTAGCTATGAAAAAGCAGCTGAAGCGGCTAGTACAAGACAGCATAGCGACTTTATAAGACCTATTCTTAGTAATTTCTACGATAATAGTTCTTATATGACTCCTGAAATGGAACTTCAAATAGCTCAAGCAATTACTGCACAACTCAATGCTCAAATTCTTAACCAGATTGCAGGAAGTCTAATTACCGATGAAAACATGGTTGTTATCTTTAACGGCCCTGAAAAAGCTGGTCTAGAAAATCCAACAGAAGCTCAAATCCTTGAAGTTCTATCAGCAGTGAAAGTAGCTGATATTGAGGCTAATACAGAGGATGTTTCAGATGAACCACTTCTAGATGAGAGTAAACTCAAGGGCTCTAAGGTTACTAAAACAACAGAAGGCCTATATGGATCAACTGTATGGACATTAAAGAATGGTATGAAGGTTATTGTAAAACCTACTGAATACAAAAAAGACGAAATTCGTATTAATGTATATCACCAAGGTGGTAGAAACCTAATTTCAACTGAAGATCTTAACTCATTTGAAAGCAATATATGGGCTACTTATATGAATACTGCTGGTATTTCTAAGTTCCCAAAAACCACTCTTAGAAAACTTCTTTCTGGTAAGATATTAAATGTAACTCCATTCATAGGCAGCACTCAACACGGGGTAAACGTTACTTCAACACCTAAAGATTTAGAAACAGCCCTACAACTGCTTTATCTATATTATGCAGACCCTAGATTTGATGCAGATGAGTTTGAAGCTGGTATACAACAAATAAAAGCATTACTTCCAAATCTTGCAAACAATCCACAATTCCAACTACAAGTAGAGATGAATAAAACACTATATGGTGGAAATGAAAGGTCTAAACTAATTTCTGAAGAGTTGTTAGAAAAGGTTAGTCTGGATACTATTGAGAAAAACTATCGTAATTTATTCAGAAATGCTCGTGAAATGACTGTAGTTGTTACAGGTATGGTTGATCTTGAGACTCTTAAGCCTATGGTAGAAAAATACCTCGGTTCAATAGAAAAGGGTAAGAAGAGAAAAGTTACAATTCAAACCCCTGAGATTGTTAAGGGTGAAGTTATTAATCACTTCCACATCCCTATGCAAACTCCTAAATCAACTGTTTTCCAAGTTTATAGTGCATATTTGCCAGTTGATGTCAAACTTGAAGCAACCCTTGATGCAGCAAATTACATTTTAGATATGGTATATGTAGAAACTATTCGTGAAGACGAAGGTGGAACATATAGTCCACAAGCTGTTATAATGACTGATAAAGACCCGAAAGATGAGGCTTTGATTCAGGTTTACGTAGACACTAATGAAGAATTAGCTCCTAGGATTAACCAATTAGCTATTGATGGTCTTAAAAAACTAGCAACTGAGGGTCCTACAGCAGAACAACTTGCTAAAGCTATAGAAAATCTTAAGAAGAATGTTCCAGAAAGCAGGATTAAAAATAGTTATTGGTTAGGTTGCTTGAAAGATCATGAGCTTTATGGTTATGATAAAGACAAAGAATATGAAGCAGCAATCGATAAGATTAGCGCTGAAGATATTAAAACAGCTCTTCAAAGTATACTTGAACAAGGTAACTACATCGAAATGATTATGTATCCTCAAAAATAATCAAGATAAAAACTATAAAAGAAAAAACCTCTACTAGAAAATCCAGTAGAGGTTTTTGCTTTTTTGTCGTAATGTTACTCTTCTGATATCGCACCTACAGGGCAAACATCAACGCAAGCGCCACAATCAATACAAGTGTCTGGGTCAATGCT
>CAYFTA010000052.1:0-8244 GCA_964346015.1 uncultured Muribaculaceae bacterium
GCTCTGCTCAAATCGTGTTTTTCGAGCAGCTTCACTTGCTGCATTCCAAAGAGCTTTATTGGTTACTGTTGTCCCTTCTGCTCCTGCTTTCGCATCGATAACATTTCCGAGATTATCTACTTTTATAGTAACGACCACTATGCCTGATTGATCAACAGGATAGGCTGGTCGTGCTAATGATTCTTTTATAACAGTTCTACCTTGCAATCTAGCATTAGGTTCTCCTGTTTGAGTGCCACTAACAATATTGCCCGAAGCATGCCCTTCTTTAAGGGCGTCAGTTACGGTTCTAGCTGTTTGTTGAGCTAGAGTGTCTATATCGGTTTCATTATTAGCTGCAGAGAATAGTCCTCTTCTATCTATAACTTGTTCTCTTTCTGGCTGTTTTACTTCCACATCTCCAAAATCGTCAATTACAGTTTCAGGAGATTTGTTTGCCTTTTTACCTTCAACATGGGATTCCGAAGCTTGTACCAAATGAATATCTCTAGTTGGATCAGGTTCTTCAACCCTAGGTTCAAAACCCCTTGGGCTACTTCTATCTATTTCAACTTCAAAATCTTGATCAAATTCTATAAGTATAGACTCTTTCTCTGGTGGAGGTGGATATAAGTATTTTAAACCACTAAAAATCCCTACTGCAATTAATAAAGCATGCACAACAAGGGTCAGAATGAGTCCATTCATTCTGGAATTATGTTCTTGTCTTATTCGCTCTAATTTGTAGGAACTTTGTATCATATTCTATTCTGGCGAGGTTGCCATAATTACCTTGTAATGATTTCGCTTCGCTATATTCATTACTTGCACTACCTCTCTAATTGGCACGGTTTCATCTGCGAAAATTGAAAAAGTGGGATCTTCTTCATTATGAAGTAAAGTCACTAATTCATCTTCAATTTCACTAAAAGCAATAGGATTCTGATCACCATTTATATGAAAAGAAAAAGTATTGCTGTCGTGATGGTGCTTTATAGATACACTAACTGTAGCTTTTGCTGATACTTGCCCAGTACTCTTTGGTAGTAGCAGCTTTAGCGCATTAGGGTTTATAAGGGTAGAAGTAACAAGGAAGAATATAAGAAGCAGAAAGACGATATCAGTCATTGACGACATCGAAAATTCTGGATAAGGTTTTGTTCTTCTTTTAAGTGCCATGTTTTAGCTTATTTATCTTCTTCTACAGGTTCGTGAAGAAGGTCCATAAAGTCAATTGTTATACTCTCCATCTTAAAAACAAGATCTGAAATCTTGGAAGATACAAAGTTATATGCAAAATATGCTACGATACCAACAGCAAGACCACCAACAGTTGTAACCATTGCCTCATAAATACCTCCTGAAAGTAGTGTAATGTCGATATTGTTTCCAGCATTTGACATGTTAAAGAAAGCCTTAATCATACCTGTAACAGTACCTAGGAAACCAATCATAGGAGCTCCACCAGCAATAGTAGCTAGTAATGGAAGACCTGTTTCAAGACGAGCAACTTCCACATTTCCAGTGTTTTCAACAGAAGTCTGTATATCACTAAGAGGACGACCTATTCTCTCAATGCCTTTTTCAACGAGTCTCGCTATAGGAGAATCATATTTTTGGCAAAGCGAAATAGCTGATTTAATTTTACCATCATGGATGAGATCACGAATCTCGTTCATGAAATTTTTATCAATCTTCGATGCTCTTCGAATCATCCACCATTTTTGGCCGAAAATGTAAAGTGCAATTATTGATAAAATTAAAAGCACAATCATCAACCAACCACCTTTAACTGCAAGATCTATTAAAGAAAGTGTCTGTTCCTGAATAGGAACAACCTCTGCTATTGCTGCTGTTGCATCAGCTTGTAAAAGATTTAAAAGCATAATTATTTAATTCATTTTGTTTATCCAATATATTAATATTTTCTAGCATGCGCTAAAACGTACAAAAATAAGCAAAAAATATGAAATTATAAAACAGAATTTAATATTTCGCACCACAAAAGAAAAGAGCCTTACCTGGCACAGAATCGCCTGAGTCGCCACGATTTCCCTTTTCTATTAATTCCTTTATCCATTCAGCTTCATGGCGCCCCCTTCCAATATCAAGTAATGTGCCAACAATAGCTCTCACCATATCTCTCAAAAAGCGATTTCCACGAATTTTGAAGACTATATAATCACCTTCCTCATATTCATAATTCATTAATTTTACATGAGTGGGGCAATAATATTCCCATTTTGCTTCAAAGATTTTACATATAGAAGTTTTGTTATTTCCACCAGTTTTCTCAAAACAGCTGAAGTCGTTCTCTCCAAGGAGATAAGTCGCAGCCTCATTCATTTTCTTTATATCTACGGCATGATGATATTTATAAGAAAAACTATCAATAAAAGGATCCTTTTTTAAGTGGATAAAATAATGATATTCCCTTTCTTTTGCATCATACCTAGCGTGAAACTCATCTTCTGCCTTGGAAAAAGAATGTATAACTATATCTTTATGCACAATGGCATTTATTTTGTATGTGATAGTGGTCGAGTCAAATTTTGTAATTGGTTCTTCAGTTTCAAAATGAGCAGTGTAGTTAATGGCATTTACGCCTGAATCGGTTCTACCTGCGCCAGTTACAGAAATAGGCTTACCAAGTAAAAGACTCAAAGCTCTGTTTAATTCACCCTGTATTGAAGGAGCGTTGTTTTGGATTTGCCAGCCGCAAAAGTTTTTACCAATATATGAAAGGATTATTTTGTAACGCATGATGGCTTTTTTTATTAAGTTTTTTGTAAACAATGAGTAAATTTGTGGTTGCCTTGCAAAATTATGAAATTATTAAAGAAAATATAAATAGATTTTATGGAAAGTGTAAACATTAAAGAACTAAACGACCGTATTCAGAGAGAGAGTTCCTTTGTAGACATCCTCACAATGGAAATGAATAAAGTTATCGTTGGTCAAAAACATTTGGCGGAAAGTCTATTAATTGGTCTATTAGCTGATGGTCACATTCTTTTAGAAGGTGTTCCAGGTCTTGCTAAGACGTTAGCAATTAATACTTTGGCTTCAGCCGTTGATGCAAAGTTTAATAGAATTCAATTTACTCCAGACCTTCTTCCTGCTGATCTTATTGGAACTTTGATTTACTCTCAGAAAAAAGAACAGTTTTTAATTCGTAAAGGTCCTGTTTTCGCTAATTTTGTATTAGCAGATGAGATTAACCGTTCTCCAGCGAAGGTGCAGTCTGCTCTACTCGAGGCTATGCAAGAGCGTCAGGTAACCATTGGAGATGAGACTTTTGATCTTCCTAAGCCTTTCCTTGTGATGGCAACACAAAACCCAATTGAGCAAGAAGGTACTTATCCTCTCCCAGAGGCTCAACTTGACCGTTTCATGTTAAAGGTAGTAGTTACTTATCCTAAGAAAGATGAAGAGAGATTGATTGTTAGGATGAATAATACAGGAGAGTTCCCTAAGGCAAATGCCGTGCTTAAGCCTGAAGATATTGTAAGGGCGAGAGAAGTAGTAAGGGAAGTTTATATGGATGAGAAAATTGAAAAATATATCGTTGATATTGTTTATGCTTCTAGAACTCCAGAAGAATATGGTTTGTCTAAGCTTAAAAACATGATTTCTTATGGTGCTTCACCACGTGCTAGTATTTCTCTTGCAATGGCTTCAAAGGCTTATGCTTTCATTAAGAGAAGGGGCTATGTGATTCCAGAGGATGTTAGAGCTGTTTGTCACGATGTACTCAGACATAGAATTGGTCTCACATATGAAGCTGAGGCTGAAAATGTAACAACTGAAGAAATTATTACTGAAATTATCAATGCTGTAGAGGTTCCATAATGGAGAAAATGAGTGCAAACGACCTTCTTAAAAAGGTAAGAAAGATAGAGATAAAGACGAAAGCTTTATCCAATCAGATTTTTGCAGGTGAATATCATTCTGCATTCAAGGGTCGTGGCATGACCTTCAGCGAGGTTAGAGAGTACCAATGGGGTGATGATGTTAGAAACATGGACTGGAATGTAACAGCACGTCTTAATTCTCCCTATGTTAAAGTCTTTGAAGAGGAGAGGGAATTGACAGTTATGCTTTTAATAGATGTGAGCCGTTCTCGTCTTTTTGGTACGACAATCAGAAACAAGCGCGATCTTATAGCAGAGATAGCTGCTGTTCTTTCGTTTTCAGCTAGCATCAATAATGATAAAGTGGGTGCGATGTTCTTCAGTGAAAAGGTTGAAAAGTTCATTCCTCCTAAAAAAGGTAGAACTCATCTTCTCCATATAATTAGGGAAATCATTGACTTTCAGCCTACTACAGATGGTACAAATATTTCAGAAGCTTTAAGATATCTAACAAATGCTATGAAAAAGAAATGTACTGCCTTTCTTATTTCGGATATGATTGATGTTCATCAAGATGCAAGTCCAAAATACGAAGAAGCATTAAAGGTAGCTGTAAATAGACACGATATTTCTGTAATAAATGTTTATGATCCGAGGGAGAGGGATATTCCAAATGTAGGCTTATTGCATGTTAAGGACTCAGAGACGGGAGATGATGCTTGGGTAAATACTTCTTCCAAGGCAGTTAGACAGGCCTATAAAGAATGGTTCGCTCGTTTGGAAAAGTCCTCTAAAACACTTTTAAATAAACATAAAGTGGATAATGTTAGTATCGCTGTAGACTCAGACTATGTAAAAGGCTTAATGGCTTTATTTCAAAGTAGATAAAAAATGAATAATTTAGATAGAAATACATTTCTAGAACAAAATCAAGTAAGAGATTCAGTCTTAATTGCAGATCAGCTCCAATACGGTGCTATATTAAAAGATGTACCACAGGGAACATCTTTTAATTTTCCTGCGTGGGAAGGTGAGATATGTGAAGGAGTTGAGATCTTAAGTGGCTGGAAACTAGATACTTTGAAGACATATAAGGCTAAGAAGGGACAAGCAGAGAAGTACGATATCAAGGCTTCGTTGACCATTGCTTCTTTTGAAGAAGGGGAATATCAACTTCCAAATTTGGTCGTGCATTTTTCAGATGAAGATTCTTTGGTTTTTGAAGGACAAGAACTTCAAGTTAAAACTATGCCAGTGGATACGAGTACTTTTGTCTATCATGATATTAAAGGTCAAATAAAATATCCTGTAACAGTGAAGGAAGTTCTGCCATATGGTCTTGGCCTATTAGCTTTAGTCTTATTGATTGTCTTCGGTATTAAGTTTATTAAATCTTATTTGAAGAAAAAGAAAGAGGAAGAAGCATATAAGGAGCCTGCTCATATTATGGCTTTGAGAATGCTTGATAAATATAAGGGTGATAAGTTCTGGACCGATGAGAAACAGAAGACTTTTTACTCTGGTGTAACAGATGCTTTACGTATTTATATTGATAGGAGATATGGTATTTCTGCTCTGGAGATGACTACTAAGGAAATTTTCGAAGAACTTACATCAACTAATATCGATGCAGATTTGCAGAAAGATTTACAAGAGCTTTTTGAAAGAGCCGATTTTGTGAAGTTTGCAAAATATCTTGCTTCTCAGCAAGAAAATGCAACAGTACTTCCTCTAGCAGTTAGATTTGTTACTGTTACCTATCAAGAAGAAGTGGAAGCAGCAAGTGGAATAGAACAAGAGAATAAATAGAATAGAGATGTTTTTTGAATATCCATATTTATTGTGGTTATTGGTGGTGCCAGGTCTATTGGTGCTGCGTTATATATATGTGGAGTTGAGGAAAAAGAGGCCTCATTTTAGAGTATCTACCATTACTCCGTGGCTGGTTAAGAGGCCTGTATTTATGAGAATTCTTCGTCATGTCCCATTTGTATTGAGGATATTTGCTCTATCGATGATAGTTGTAGCTTTAGCTCGTCCACGCTCATCTGAGCAAGTTGAAAAGATAGATACAGAAGGTATTGACATTGCTTTTGCAATAGACGTTTCTACTAGTATGCTTGCTAGAGACTTTACTCCTGACAGGATTAGTGCTTCTAAGGATATTGCAATAGAATTCATTTCGCAGCGTCCTTCTGATAGGATGGCAATTGTAGTTTTTGCAGGAGAAAGTTATACACAATGTCCTTTAACTACGGATCGCCCTTCTTTAATTAATTTAATGAAAGAGGTTGAGACTAATATAATCGAAGATGGTACTGCCATAGGTAATGGTTTAGCGACTGCTGTTGCAAGATTGAAAGATTCTGATGGAAAGAGTAGAGTAATTATTCTTTTGACTGATGGAGTCAATAATAGTGGCGAAATTAGTCCACAAATGGCTGCAGAGATAGCGAAGACTTATGGAGTAAGAGTCTATACAATAGGTGTTGGAGCAACAGGTATGGCACCTTATCCAGTAATGACACCATGGGGGGTAGAGGTGCAAAATGTGAAAGTAGAAATTGACGAAGATTTATTAATCGATATAGCAGAAATGACAGGTGGTAAATATTTCAGAGCAACTGATAATACCAAATTAGCAGAAATATATGCTGAAATTAATAAGATGGAAACAGCTAAGACCACAATAGATAATTTTTCTGTTTATAAGGAGCTCTATCATAATTATGCTCTTGCTGCCTTAATTGCGATTCTTCTTGATTTACTTTTGAGCTGGTTTATAATAAGGAGGTTACCATGTTAAATTTTGCAGAAGCTCAATATTTATTACTAATATTCCTCATCCCTTTCTTTTTTATCTTCTATGCTTTAGTGAGATATTTTAGAAGGAGAAGATTGAGACGTTTGGGAGATGAGGCTTTGGTGACTAGATTAATGCCTTCTTATTCAAAATCAAAAGGTTGGATAAGGCTTGTTCTCTTTTCTATAGGCTTTTTCTTTTTTGCTATAGCTTTATCACGTCCACAAATAGGTGCAAAACTTAAAGAACATAATGCTCAAGGAGTTGAAATTGTAATAGCTCTGGACGTATCAAATTCTATGTTAGCAGAAGATTTTTCTCCAAATAGATTAGAAAGAGCAAAGCTTTCAATGTCTCGAATTGTAGATAAACTTCGCACAGATAGGATTGGTCTTGTGATTTTTGCTGGAACCTCATTTGTTCAACTACCTATAACAACTGACTATGTCTCTGCAAAAATGTTTATTAATTCCATTTCTACAGAGTCAATACCTATTCAGGGTACTGCTATGGGTGATGCGATAAGAACTTCTATTAGGAGTTTTAGTCATCAAAGTGAAAATAGTAGGGCAATAATACTTATTACAGATGGAGAGAATCACGAAGATGATGCTGTGGAAATGGCAAGAGAAGCAGCAAACATGGGTATTAGAGTTTTTACTGTCGGTGTTGGTTCTCCTGAAGGTAAACCCATACCTATTAACGGTGAGCTCTTAAAAGATAGGGAAGGAAATATAGTGGTTTCTCGCTTAGATGAAAAAACACTTAGAGAAGTAGCAGCAGCTGGTAAGGGAGCTTATGTTAGAGCTGGAATTTCAGAGTTTGGGTTAAATCCAATTATTGATGATATAAAGAAAATGGATAAGGAACAGTTTAGCTCAGTAGTCTTTGAAGAATTTGACGAACAGTATATGTATTTCTTGGGTCTTGCTTTTATTTTCTTTGTTATAGCAATGTTAATTGGGGATAGAAAAAGTAAAAGAAAACTTTTTGATTAATTATGCGATATATCTTAGTAATATTAATTTCTCTTAGTTCTTTAACTCTATCAGCACAGGTGGATAAAAAAGAAGTGCGTCAAGGAAATAGAAGTTTTAGAAAAGGAGATTACCAAAAGGCACAAATTGATTATATGAAGGCATTGATGAAGGACTCCACTTCATTGGCGGCAAATTACAATCTTGCTTCAACCTTATATAAACAAGGAGATTTTCAACAAGCACAACAAAGTTTAGAGAAAATCGAGGAGCTTGCTTCTATGTCTGAATATGGAGCAGATTATTATTTCAATTTAGGTGATGTTTCTTTGGCTCAAAAAGACTATCAATCTGCTGTTAATGCTTTTAAACAATCATTGTTGAGGAATCCTTCTGATCTGGAGGCAAAAGAAAATTATATTTATGCCAAGAAAATGCTTGAAAATCAGCAGAATCAAAACAATCAAAACGAAAATCAAGACCAGCAGGATAAAGATAATCAACAGGATCAAAATAAAGAAGACCAGAATAATCAAGATCAAGATAAGCAAGACGATAATCAGGATCAAAACCAAAATCAAAATCAGGATCAAAATCAGGATCAAAATCAGGATCAAAATCAGGATCAAAA
>CAYFTA010000053.1:0-8227 GCA_964346015.1 uncultured Muribaculaceae bacterium
TTGCACTTCTTCCTTATGTAACGGATCTTTTGAAATAGGAGGCAGCATTATGGAAATTATATTAAAAGAAGATGTGGCTAAGCTAGGTCACGCAGGTGATATCGTTAATGTAAAGACAGGTTATGCTGTCAATTATCTTATTCCACAAGGATTAGCAACTCTTGCAACTCCATCAGCAAAGAAGGTTCATGCAGAGAACCTTCGTCAACGTGCTCACAAAGAGGCTAAGATTGTAGCAGATGCTGAAGCATTAGCAGCTAAACTAACAGAAACTCCAGTTTCAGTTGCAGTTAAGGTTAGTGAGAAAGGTAAAATCTTTGGTTCTGTTACAACAGCTCAACTTGCAGAAGCTTTTGTTGCAGCTGGTATTGAGGTAGATAAGAAAAATATTACTATAGCTGATGCTATTAAAGAACTTGGTTCTTATGAAGCAACAGTTAAATGCTATAAAGACATTGTAGCTACAGTAAAATTTGAAGTTGTAGCAGCAGAGTAAGAAACATAGCCTATATATAAAAATAGAGTCACTAAAATTTAGTGGCTCTATTTTTTTGTTTCTATAAGTTAGACTGAAGACATAGACAAAAGGTTGCAAAAATTTGAAAAAGTTTCAAATAATATCAAAAACGATGATAATATACAACTTTCACTAAGTAAATCCACTGACCATAGGTTAAGAATTTGTTAATTCTTTTAATCAGAAATGGATTATCGAAAATCAATTGATGTTATAAAATAAAAACAGAGGACGAAAAATCATCCTCTGTTTTGTGCGGGCGAAGGGGGTCGAACCCATACACCTTGCGGCACTAGATCCTAAGTCTAGCTTGTCTACCAATTCCAACACGCCCGCGACTTAATATTTCAAATGTGCTATTTTTGTTAGCGAATGCAAAGGTAGGAATTTTTTCAGAACCTCCAAATTTTTTTACAAAAAATATTCTTTTTAGATTCTTTCGCTGCGCTCAAGCGACTTCGTCATTTTCGAATTATTTGACGAACAAGGTCTTAAGGGCTCAGAATGACGAACGTAGAAATTTAATACAACACCAGTTGTCGAGGCTATCATGCACAACATATTCCAAGTCATGTGCAGAAGCCATGGCTATTAACATAGGCATATCTTCAACATAAAAGCCACTTACGAATAGTAAACCATCAGGGCGAAGTGAGCGACTATAGGTGGGAATATCCTGTAAGAGTATATTCCTATTAATATTTGCTAAAATCACATCATAGGACTTAAGCTGGAGCAGGGAAGCATCTCCACAGAAAATCTCGACCTTATCCTCAACCCCATTTAGGCGTACGTTTTCCATAGCAGAAAGTGCTGCTACTGCATCAATGTCAATTCCATAGGCCTTATCTGCTCCCATTTTCCCTGCAAGTATTGCCAATACTCCTGTTCCACAACCCATATCCATTACCACTCGACCTTTTACATAGTCCTCATTCTTAAGCAAGGCGCGACACATCATATAGGTAGTTTGGTGGTGTCCTGTACCAAAAGCCATTTGTGGGTCAATAGTAATATTAAATCTAGTCTTTGGTAAATCTTTATGGAAAGAAGCTTTAATAGTACATTCATTATCCACTATTATAGGTGTAAATTCACTTTCCCATTTGGCATTCCAGTTAACAATGGGCATTAACCTTGATGTATATTCAATCTCAAAATCATAGCTAAGACCCGACAGAAGTAGTTTAAGGGTTTGGACATCATATGCTTCTTTTTGAATATAGGCCTTTAGAAAAGGCTCTTCATGCATGAATGACTCAAAAGGAAGTTCGCATATTTCTGCAGTAAGAATTTCTGCATTTTCTTCAGTAAATGGATTTAGATTAAAGCTTACTTCAATATATTCTTGACTATTCATAATTTTATACTTTACATTCCAGTAATGCTTTCATTTTGATTTATAACTTCATCAACACCTGTATTAAACACATCTTTAATAGAAGTTCTTAAGTTTTCTTCAATTGATACCATGACAGGATCATACAATTCAGGCCGTACGGTTCTATATTTAGCTTTAGTTATTTTGGTTTCCATACTGTCAAAGTCTTTTCCTGAAATATCCAGCCCAATTCTAAATGGAAGAGGAGATTTTAAAACAGACATATGATAGAAATATGATAAATCAAGATTTTGCCTTCCACTTATTGCTAAATTGTATCTGTCTACAACCAATCTAAAAGGAAATATATTAACAATACCTCTAGTTATAATACCATCGATTTTAAGTGCATCAACCTTAGCAAACTTTTTATCTTTAAACATCAGACTTTTGGCAATTTTTCTAAACTCAGGATTGTCTTTTATAGTTAAATTGGTCCCACTTAGTCTCATTGCTCCAGTAATGCTCGGTATAATAATATTCATAGTAGTGTCAATTTCAGTTGTAGCTGAAATTCCACAATTTATCAAGCCATCGAAGGTTTTAATGATAGGCATTAATGTATCAATTGCAGGTAGGAGTTCTATCGCATCATGAGCAGTTATATTGTTCAAGTTTAAATTAAAACCAGCTTTAATATCTTCCTTACTTCTGGTTGCATAGAAACCATCTAAGTACATTTCACCCATATTAGATTTGGAAACAAAGTCGGTTAGTTGTACACATTTGTCCTTAATTTTGATGTTAGAGTTTAGGCTGTCAACTTGAAGTGTTAAATATCTTACGTTATAGGCATCTATCTTTATATCACCTTCAATATTGTCTGGAATTAATATATAACTTGGTAGCTGTGTGTGGTTTATAGAATCAATTACTACAGCTTTTTGGAATTCAGCATCTGAAAGTGATACGTCTCCAGTGAATGTGGTGTTTTGCCCACTCATGTATGCAGCAAGTAAATCATCAGCATAAAGCCTTGGAGCAAAAACATCTAATTTTAATCTAATTTTATCTTTATTGTTAATAGCATCTTTTAAATCATAAAGTCGTCCTTTGATTTCAAGGTCAGAATCACCACTTTGTAAATGAAGTTTTTCAAGTGTGATATTATCATTATTGAAACTACCAGAAAATTCTCTTACTCTATTACGTAGTGGAAGATGTTTAGTTATTATGCTTGCTCTATTAAGGTTAAATTGACCAGAAACATCCCAATTTTTATATAATTCAGTTAATGTATTTGACTCAAGATGACTAAGTTTATCAGCAGAAATGTCAATTTCTGCTTGGCTTGCCATAACTCTATTGTCTATATCCCTATAGAAAATTCTGTCAGTAATGCTTTTTAAAGTGATATTTGCTAAGTTAGCATCGGTTTTACTAGGAGAAATCATTATTTTATTAGAAGTGCTACCTAAAACAATCCTCAAAGCATCTAAATAGTTAATAATTAGACCATCAGCCTCTATTCTGCCACCCATAGGAACAACTCTAGTTTTATTTGCGATATCCCTATTAGTGGTTGAGTTTTGAGCTCGTAGATAGAGTCTAATGCCAGTCAACTTTAAACTATCTTTATATGAAATAACAGTACTATCAACGCTAGCATTAATTTCTAATAATTGATTATCTCGTTTATCTGCTGATGTATAAGGATTTTTAATGGTTTTCAAATTTATTGCTAGCTTATCAACCATAGAGTCTATTCCTAAAGAATCAGATTTTACTTCAAAATGTTTACTATTAATATCTCCATTAAGTCTTGCTCCTGAAAAATTATAAGTGTCTAATTGTGAAAGTTTCGCTCTACCATCAAGCCTGATCTGAATATCTCCTTTTAATATTACAGGTAATTCATGTGGAACTAACCACATAAGCGAGTCAAGATGAGAATGAGCATCTAGTTTTATGGTGAAAAGTGGGTCATTACCTAAGATGTCATTTGCTTTGCCACTAGCATTAAACGATGTGCCAGAGCCATAGGCTATCATTTCAGGTATATTTGCATTTATTTTTCCTTCTTTATCATTTTCTAAATTCAGCTTAAAACGCAAGTCTAATTTTTGAGCAAGCTCCTTATGAGAAATTTCAGACTCAGGTATGCTTAAATTAAACTTGAAGTGGGGGAGAGTTTCTGTGGCATAGACATATGCACCATCAATTTCTCCACTAAAGTCAAGTTTTATATTTGTTTCTATCTCAGAAGCTTCTTCATGGATGTTTTTCCCATATTTTTTAAGGATTTCATTGATATCAATCTCATTTGCATACATGGCTGCCTTTACTTCCAGACTATCTTTATGAGATTTGAAACGCCCCTTCATGTGAAAAGGTACTTCGGCTATAGTACATATGAGTTCATCAATTTCAATATCAAGATTTTTAGTATCGTGAAGACGGGCCTCTCCAATTAGCTCTATAGGAACAGTCATTCTACCAAAGACTTTAGTAGCTAGAGATGTTTTAGATGTAGCTTTTAATTCTATTTTTTCATCAACTTTGCTCATTGAGAGATAATTAAGACCAAAATGAAGAGAGTCTTGTTTTACTCTTCCACCAATTCTAATATCTTCTATTTCCAAGCCAAGCTTGTTACTCCAGCCCTTCTCTGTAGCTACTTTTCCGTTGAGTTCTATTCTGTTATTACGAGCTAGAATAAAAACTGTATCCTTACTGTCTGTATATACAATTAGGGGCCTATTATACATTTTAATTTTACCTAAAGTTATATTAGGCATTTCAAAAGCCTCATCATTTTCTTCAGAGTCCAAATTTAGCTTGATGATATCCCAGTTTGCTGTTCCGTCAGCATGTCTATGCAGAAAAATCCTTGGCTTAGCAAGTTCAGCCGTGTTTATACGAACGTTGCCCCAAATTAAAGCAGCTGTGTTTAATGAAATAGAAAACTTATCGAAGCTAGCAAGGGTGTCTACAATCTCTCCATTGCCTAATAAGGTAAGTCTTCCTTGTGCACCTTCTTTTTCTGCCTTAGCAAACATTTCACTTGGGTGGGTAATAGAGACATCTTCCATCTCTAAGCGAAACTTAGGGAAGTGACTAAAAAACGAAAGAGATACTTTTCCAAACTTAACATCTCCTTCTACATATTGTGAAATATTATCATTTAAATAGTTAGTAAGGTTTTTTTCAGAAACAATTAATTGTAGGACGCCTAATAAAAGAATCCATGCTAATATAAAGTAGAGGAAAAACTTTAAGATTTTTATAAATATTCTATTTCTCTTCATTCTTAGTCTTATTGTACGTTAAATATATACGAATATCTTAAAAATACCTATACAAATATATGGAGATTTTGTTAAATTTGCATAGATTTAAAGGATTGAATATGGACAAGCCATTTGTATACGATAAATATGTAACAGGTAAAAACTTCATTGGCAGAAAAAAAGAATGTAATATTCTTGGGAACTTATTAGAAGCTGGTGAAAATGTATATTTATATGGACCTCGTAAAAGTGGAAAAACTTCTTTAATACAACAGACTTTATTTGACATGCGTATGGCAGGAAAAACTTTTCCTGTTGCTCATGTTGAGTTAAGAAATGTCAGAACAATAGAAGATTTTCTCTTGAGATTTGCCAATGCTGTTATTCGTCCTTTATATTCTACACAGAACGAATATAGAGAAGTTATTTCAAAGTATTTAGAGGGGACACATTTCATTTTTGATCCTGATAGATTTGCTACAGCAAATGAAGCCGTGTCTATTAACTGGGCGATAGATCAAAATGATATTGAGCAAATGCTGAGGCTTCCTTCCAGAATAGCTAAGGAAAAAGCAAAACGCTTTTTTGTCATTATTTCTGATTTCCAAAATTTAATGTTTTTAGACAGGCATGAAGATGTGTTTGCTGTTTTAGAGAAAATCTTTTCTGAAAGAGAATATTCAGACCCATCAGTGGTTTCTTTTATTTTATCTGGCTCAAAAGTGAATGCGATGAAATATATTTTTGAGGAGAAGAAATATTTCTATCGTAGGGTTGAGAAGCTTAGTCTCGAACCAGTAGATGAAAGAGAAATTATTGAATATATTGTAAGGGGCTTCATGATAAGTGGAAAAGTAATCGAAAGAGATTTGATTATGGGCGTATGCAGGCTCTTTAAGTCTGAAATGTGGTATTTAAATCATTTTATGTCTATATGTGATTCTATGTCAAAGGGCTATATGAACGAGGGTATTGTGATGGCGGCCCTGGATGCAGTTATTGCAGTGCATGAACCACGATTTTTATCTATGGTTGATGATCTGACAGACCATCAATTAAGTCTTTTGAAAGCTACTTTGGATGGAGTTGTTAGATTTAGTGCTGCTGATGTTATTGAAGCCTATTCTTTGAACTCTTCAGCAAACGTTAGAAGAGTAAAAGATGCACTCAAAAAGAAAGAAATCTTAACCTTTACCGAGAACGATGTTCCTGTCGTAATAGATCCTTTATTTCAATATTGGGTAAAAAAGTATTATTTTGAGTACTAGTCAAATATCATTGCGAGAAGGGACATAGTCCCGATGTTGCAATCTAAGTTTTACTCTTACTATTAAAATTATGTCAAAAGAATTACGTAAAAAGCTTGTTGTCCTAACAGGAGCAGGAGTCAGTGCAGAAAGTGGTATTAAGACTTTCCGTGATAGTGATGGCCTATGGGAAAATTATAAGGTTGAGGACGTTGCTGCTGTAGAAGGTTGGATTAGGAATCCCTCTTTAGTTTTAGATTTTTATAATGCCCGTCGTAAACAACTTAAAGGTACAAAACCTAATAGAGCTCATGAGATTATAGCAGAGCTAGAAAAAGATTTTGATGTAATCGTTGTTACTCAGAATGTGGATAATCTTCATGAAAGAGCAGGCTCAACAAGGGTACTACATCTTCATGGAGAATTAACAAAAGTTCGTCCTGTTGATTCTTATAACAATAAAGACGGCTATTCAGAAAAGGAAGTTATTGATATAGGTTATGATTCAATTAAAATGGGAGACTTATCTCCATCGGGTGTTCAGTTAAGACCACATATTGTATGGTTTGGAGAAGCTGTTCCAAATATACAAAAAGGAGTTGTGGCTGTTGAATCAGCTGATATTATTATAATTGTAGGGACTTCACTTCAAGTGTATCCAGCGGCAGGCCTATATGGATTTGCAAAGGCAAGCACTCCTATTTACTTAATTGATCCAAAAGATCCAATGGTCTCAGACTCAAGGCTTACACATATTAAAAAAGTTGCAACTGTCGGAATGGAAGAAGTAAAAAATATTTTGTATTCAAAATAAAATGCTTATATTTGCACGCTTAAACAAAAGGAGGTGATTAACGCATGATTATAGTACCTGTAAAGGATGGCGAAAACATAGAGAGAGCTCTAAAAAGATTCAAAAGAAAGTTTGAGAGAACAGGAACACTTCGCGAACTACGTTCAAGAAGAAATTTCTCAAAACCTTCTGAAATAAGAAAAGCACAGAAGCAAAAAGCAATCTATGTTCAACGAATGCAACTCGAAGAGGAGCAATAATATAGAAAATTAATGATTGAGAAGCCTGTATAAAAGAGTCTAATAAGGACCGCTTCCAATTGAAACTTTAAAATATAAGTTTTTATGTACGCAATTGTAGATATTGCTGGCAAACAGTTCAAAGTCGAGGCTGGAATGGAAATCTTCGTTAACCGTCTCGCAGCAGAAAATGGTGAAGTTGTTGAATTTAACGAAGTCCGTCTAATAGATAATAATGGCGATATAAAAATAGGTTCGCCTTTCGTAGAAGGAGCAAAAGTAACAGCTACTGTATTAGACGACAGCTGTAGAGCTGACAAAGTCTTGGTTTTCAAGAAAAAACGTCGTAAAGGTTACAGAAAGTTGAACGGTCATCGTCAACCTTTAACAAAACTTCAGATCAAAGAGATCGTTTAAATTTTAAGGAGGATTAAATTATGGCACATAAAAAAGGTGTAGGTAGTTCGAAGAACGGTCGCGAATCCCATAGTAAACGTTTGGGTGTTAAGAAATATGGAGATCAAGTAGTAAAGGCTGGTAACATTATCGTTCGTCAGAGAGGTACAGTTCATAACCCAGGAGAGAATGTAGGAATGGGTAAGGATCACACTCTTTACGCTTTGATTGATGGAAAAGTAAGCTTCCGTAAGAAAAAGAACAACAAATCTTATGTTTCAGTAGTTCCTTTTGAGAACTAAACAAGATTTGATAGAATCACAATTAGATAACTGGTTAAGAAATTAGCCAGTTATTTTTTTTCTAGAAAAAAGTTATTAATTCTATATTTTCTAGAAAAATATAGAATTAATGAGTGGTAGCA
>CAYFTA010000054.1:0-8215 GCA_964346015.1 uncultured Muribaculaceae bacterium
ATTAAAGACATTCTACATAATATAAATTAATTATATAAAATGAATTACTTTATTTATTACTTAGAATCTATTTTTGCAGGGTATTCTCCAATGATTCGAATTACAGTCTATGTAGTTTTTATACTTCTTGCACTGTATCTCACTGCTTTATTGTCTTTTGGCGTTATAGCCTTCAAAAGGAAGAGGCAACAAAAACGAAAAGAGGAGATACAAAAGAAATATGAGGAGAATCTTAATGAAATATTTTATACAACCGAAAATCTTGGTTTTGAAACAATCGTGGAGAAGTTGGACCCAAATGTAAAAGATATAAAACATAAATGGTTCAAAGAAATCATCACCGACATTATTATTGACTTAAAAAGAGCAGATACGAAAGATAATAAACTGAACATTGGGAATTATAATTCAGTTTTAGTGCTTTTTGACTTAGAAGAGTTTTGGTCTAAGGAAATATCTGCTCATGGTACATCACACAAGATCACTGCTTTACGTAAGCTTGATAGTCTTACCAATGAGCTTAGTGGTAGTGTCGTTTCATCATTATTGTATCACAGTGACAATGAAGTGCGAAAGTTAGCTCGTAGTGAATTTATTAAATTTGAAAGCGATAATGCTTATAGGTTTATGGAAGAAGCTGGCTTTGATAAAGACATGAATCGTTTCGATGCAATCCGTATTCATGATTCGCTCAAAACAATTCACGACAAACAAGGCTACTTACCACAACTAACTCAGTGGATAAAGAACACCAGTAATGACAAATATAAATGCTTTGTTATTAGAGAAATAGGATTCTTTTCGCAGAAGGAGTGTGGTCCTTGCCTTATGGATATGCTTTCTGCATCTAACAGTGTAGATATCCGAAGAGAAATAGTGAACACTTTAGGAGTTCTTCGTTATGAACCTGCTCTACCTCTTCTTGTTTCTGAATTTTCATCATCAGATGTTCAAACACAAAACAGGATTATTATAGCAATAGGTAATATTGGAAAAAAAGAAAGTATTTCTTTCCTTGAGAAGATATATCCGCATGCCTATAATGGTGAGATGGAAAACAATATCATTGAATCAATCAAAAAATGTGGTGGAGATATAACGGACCACTATCAACCTTCTATTGCATAATGGTGTAGACCATTAATGACAATAAAGTTTCTCTATTGAAAATATAAAAGCCTAAAAATGGAAATAATCATATATATATACCAATATGTTGTATTTGTATATTCAATTGCCATTACAATCAATTATATTACACTGGCAATATTAGGTTTTGTAGCAATCAGACGAAAAACAACAAATTATACGGACAAAGAACAAAAATTATTTACTGATTCACCCGAGGCAGCTCCTGGTATTTCCATTGTGGCTCCTGCTTATAATGAGGAAGTCATCGTCATTGATAATGTAACCTCTCTACTAAGCCTTGATTATCCAAAATTTGAAGTTGTTATCGTTAATGATGGAAGCAAGGATAGAACATTGGAATTACTGATAGAGCGCTTCGACTTGGAGGAGGTAAGTATACACTATACATATAAAGTAAAGTGTCGCCCCGTCAAGCGTATATTCAAGTCAGTGAATCCCCTATATGACAAACTTATAGTAGTAGACAAATTGAATGGGGGTACTAAGGCCGATGCAATGAATGCAGGGGTGAATATTATTCAATATGACTACTTCATCAACACTGATGTAGACTGTCTTCTAGCGCGTGATACACTAAAAAAAATCATTATGCCCGTTCTGGACTCCAATGTACGTGTTATTGCTGTTGGAGCTACGATGCGTATGGTGAATGGGTGTGAAGTAGAAGATGGTATCATTACACGTGTTCGTCCTCCTTCTCGCATAGTACCTCTTTTTCAAGAGACCGAGTACCTTCGTTCTTACCTCGTTGCAAAAATGGGTTGGTCTTCAATAAACGCTATTCCTAACGTTTCTGGAGGCTTTGGACTTTTCGACTCTAATGTGGTAATTAACACAGGAGGTTTCGACCCTCTTTCCCATGCTGAAGACATGGATATGACTATTCGTATTCGTGCTTACATGTATGATAAAGGAGAGAAACACAAAATAGAACAGATTCCAGACTCATGTTGCTGGACGGAAGGACCTCCTAACCTAAAAATTCTATGGAGACAGAGAACAAGGTGGGGAAGAGGCCTCATGCAGATTTTTATTGTTCATAGGAAATTCCTTTTCAATAGAAAATATGGCCGAATGGGGCTATTGATATTGCCATATTCCTTTCTCTTTGAGTTTTTAGCTCCTATCATTGAGTTTACGGGAGTATTATTTTTGATACACCTTATATACAATAGTGAGATCAACTTCGCCACATTCTGGTTGTTGTTGTTCTTTGTGTATTTAATTGGTGTTACTTCCTCTATGATTACTATAACCTACGACTTCCTTATTAAGAGCCAGTATAATACTTTGAAAGAGTATTTTAAGCTCATGATGTTCTCTGTTGTTGAAGCTTTGTTATACCATCCTTTCGTTGTTATATTCAGTTTGCAAGGATATATACAATTCTTTGTTCGAAAGAAATTCAAATGGGGAGCTATGACAAGGCAAGGATTCTCTAAAAAACAGTCAACCTAAAATTTATAATATGAAAAAAGAAAGAAACATATGTTGCGCTTTCACCCTTAAGGTGGCGACTTTAGCTCTCTTTCTAATCCTCTCACTTGGAGAAGAGCTTTCGGCGCAAGTTAAAATCAAGCTCAACGATAGTGATGAATATGCTCTCCAAGCCAACAACAATTTCAACGAAGGAAATTGGGATGAAGGAAAAGCAATCCTCGATGCTGGACTCAAGGAATACCCTAAGGATTCTGACCTTAAGATGCTTCTCGGAAAGTATTATCATCATTATCAGGCACTAGATCGTGCGCGCTATGAGCTAGTAAAGTCTCTTGAATATAATCCTAATAATGTAGACGCTAAGCAAATCCTTATTAATGTAGAAACAGATGCTAAGCGTTATTCTAGTGCCATATGCTACGTAAATGAACTGCTAGAAGTTAATCCCTATTCAAAGGGACTCTGGAGAAAAAAGATAGAACTCTATCGACTACAGGGAAATACTGTGGAAGCTAACCGTCTACTTGCGCGTATTAATCAAATTTACCCCAATGACGAGACTTTTCTCCGAGATTATATGTATGAGACAGAGCTGAATGCTATAAATCTTCAAAAATCTGGGCAGATAGATCAAGCTATTTCCTTACGCTCTGAACTCATAAAAAGAGACCCTAAAAATCTTGAATTTTATATCGGAATTGTCAATGATTACATCAAGGCTGGAGATACCTACAACGCTTTAGCATATATTGATCGTGGCCTGATGCACTCTCCTGGTAATATTGACTTGATTCTGAAGAAAGCCAGCCTTTTAGAGGAGCAAAAGAGGTATTCGGAACTTTTGAGCTTCTTACAACAACACATGAATACAAATAGTTCCCCTCGGCTTAGGGAACAATATAATTATTACCTCCTTGAAGCTGCTCGAAACGCAAAGGATAGTGACCCTGCCATCCTCTACGGCAAAATTCTCGAAAGAAATCCTGGCAATGAGGAAGCTTTCAACTATGTCTACAATAGTCATGTAGGAAACCAACAATATGAGGAGGCTCTATATGTACTCAATCGTTATCGTGACGTAAAAGGAGAGTCTAAGGATATCCTACTTAAAGAGCAATTCCTATACAAAAAAATGGGACACACTGGTCGTGTCTCTCTACTAACTAAGCGTCTCTTTGCCCTATACCCTAATGATACAGACCTTCAAGAAGAATATGTTAAATTAATGTACTCAGAAGGTAAAGAGAAAATGCAAGAGGAACAGTATGCTGCAGCTATAAAAGACTTTCAACAGGTAATTCTTTATGGTGATTCTTTCACTGTATCTCATGCCCAACGATATATCTATAACGCATCCTTAGCACTTAAAGACTATAGCGCTGCATTGAACGTTCTCAATGAAATCATTATTGACGACTCTGACAATCCTGAGCTTTATGTACAGAGGGCAGATCTTTACTTTAAGCTGAATAATTATCATAATGCTCTTGCTGCCTATGAACACGCTTTAACCCTAGTTTCAGAAGAAGATAAGGCTCGATTATTAGGAGGATATGGGGATATGGTTATTGGAATCGTTAAGAACCTTAACGAAATATCTCGTTATGATGAATCTTTAAACTATGTTCGCAGGTGGCTTGCGCATGATCCTAACAACAGGCTTGCTCTACAATATGCTGTAAATCTCTCTTTACAGACTAAACAACCTGGGCTTATGTATGCTTTTGCCAAGCAAGGTAATGAGATGTACCCTGATGAACTATTCTTTAAGATTAAACTAGCAGAACATGAAAGCATAGCACCCGAAAAGCTTCCAGGCCTATATACTAGTTTACACAATGAGCTATATTATGCTCCTTTCCATGAAGGGCTAATTCGAGCCTTTTCTAAGGTAAGTGACGACTATGCAGAACAGCTCATCAAGGAAAATATGAGTGAGAAAAGTATTGCTATTCTAGATACTGCACTTGTTTATGCGCCTAATGATAGAACTCTTAAGTATCGCAAAGGAGTAGCCTATGAAAAGTTGCATGTTTTTGACTCTGCTCACTATTATCAGTCATTCTATGAGCCTTCTCTTTTGGAGTCCTCTGATTTCAAAAATCACCTTAGTTACCTTAAATCTAAGAGTTATAAAAATGAAGCAGGAGTATCTATATTAGGTAGTCGCCATGGTCATGACTATGCTATCAATTTTATCTATTCTCTTGAGTATAAGCGTTTCCAAAGCAAAAAAAACACCTATACAGGAAGAATAAACTATGCGGGACGTGACCAAGGAAAAGGTTTTCAGATACAAGGTGAATGGGAACATTTATGGAATGAGAAAACCTATACTAGGATAGATCTTGCTGGCGCCAATAAATACTTCCCTTTGGTAGCATTAAATGCTTCCATTTTTCATGAGTTTAATTTCCTTGGTGGTATAGAAGGTGAAGCAGGATTAGGCTATCGTTATCTCCCTAGTGATGAACATCTTAGCGATATAGTCTTTGGGGCAACTAAGGAACTGGAAAAATGGAGATTCAATCTACGTTTTTTCAATTATATGCTTAACTATAAACAAGGTAAGTATAACTATACAGAAGAAGATGGGCTCACCCTACTCTCTACTGAACCTAAGACAAAATGGATGTTCAATATATCTGGTTCGGCTCGTTATAATATAAGCTCACCTAAACATTTTGTCATAGCAACAGCTGGCGTAGGAACAGCTCCCGATGTTGATTTAATTAACTATAAACTATATGACAAGTTTTCTGGCGTGAACACTACTGTTGGCGCTGGTTACGGCCGTATGATATCCGATACTGTTTCCATTGATGTATTGGGAACCTGGTACAACTACTATCAAGTTGATGGATTTTATGGAAATCTTTCTAAGATATATAGAAATCTTTATACTATAACGGTTAATTTACATGTTGTTTTCTAAGTGTCCTATGCTTTTTTTAGTTAAAGCCTCATTACTCTTCTCCATACTTGCGTGCTCAAATAAACCAGTGAGCCTAAAAGCCGATAAATACATAATAACGGCAGAAGAAGATGGAGCAAGTGAAAAGTGGGCTACTTATCTACATAGTCATCTCCTTAAACGTACCGATGATAAATCTTGTGCTGTTTTAAGTCTAGGAAAAGTTCCTATGTTCGAAAAGAATATAAGGAATATACATATTGAATTCGCCCCAGAGCTTAAGTATGACTATGTAATTATCCATAGGGCAAATAGATTATTACTTCGTTTTCGGAATAGTCGTACAGCGATTTGGGTTACATATCAGTTAATTGAAAATATCGGACTCGTTGATGAACGATTCAATACCGAGGATTTACCTCCCGCTGCCATAAACTTTTCTCCAGGGGGGTATACCTTTGACTTTAAGTATCGTGAACCTTATTTTGCTTTGAATTACGAACCTGATGTTGCGCCTTTACTTGGAACAAATAATGTTGAGGAGGATTGGGGACTCTGGGGACACAACCTCTATAAAATTATCTCTGGAGAAGAAGATGAAACAATTTACGCTATTGTCAAAGGAGAACGTAATAGAGCACAACTTTGTTTTTCTTCAGAAAAACTGCTGAAGCTGGTTCGAGAATATATTATTGATAACTACGGTTTTGGCAATGAAGACTACCAAGTAAGGATGATGATAATGCCTGCGGACAACAAGCTCTCTTGTACCTGTCCTCGGTGTATTGAAACAGGAAACACTTCTTCCTATGCATCACCTGCTGTTCAAGATTTTATACGTAGATTGTCTGAGATGTTTCCCTATCATTATTTCTACACCTCTGCATATTTAACAACGCTAAAACCTCCCGTTTATCAACTACCTGAAAATAGTGGAGTTTTCTTTAGTACAATTAATCTACCTAAAGGTGTTAAGCTTTCTGAACAAGTTGAGTTTAAAGAGTTTCTAAATTTAATAGAAGAATGGCAAACAAAGACTCCTAATATCTACCTCTGGGATTATATGGCCAACTTTGATGATTATCTCACACCTCTTCCTTCTTTGTTCGCTTTACAGTCGCAGTTGAAATATTTTAAGGCGTTAAAGATTAAAGGTATTTTTCTTAATGCTAGTGGATATGACTACTCACCTTTTGATGAGCTTAAGACGGTTGTTGCTTCAGCCTTAATGATGGACGTATCCATGGATATAGAACCTCTTATTGAGGCTTTCTTCAAGAAAAATTATCCACAATCTCACGAAGCTATAACTAGTTACTATTTGAAGATAGAGCGTGAATATGCCCAAAAAGAGAAAGCTTATAATATTTATGGAGGCATGCGTGAGAGTATGAATAGTTATTTTGATGTTGAATCTTTCATGTCGTTTTATTCTCTCCTCCCGTCCCTTATTTCTTCTAGTACGGGTGAAGAAGAGGCGAAACTACAAAAGCTATTCACAGCACTCACCTATACGCGTTTACAAGTGGCTTATACACAAGGAATAGGAAAATGGGGTTATGCTAAAAGAGAAGATAAAAGCATTTCAATTCTTCCAGAAATCTCTGAGCTAGTGCAGAGACTTGAGGGACATAAAGAATACAAGGATATGCAGAATTACAAGGAAAGTGGTGGTAGCCTAGATGAGTATATAGAAGAGTGGAAAAATCTGCTACAAATAGGGAAATGGGAAAATATTCTTCTTGATACTCCTATTGAGCTTATTTCTTCCCCTAACAATGGCTCTGAAAACACTTCACTCCTTAATGACGGTACTTTTGGATTTCGTCAAGACTATCATCAGGGATGGTACACCTGTCACAATAAGGAGCTACATCTACGCTTCTCTACTCGTGAATTAGAAGAAGGACGAGAGATGAAAATTCGCTTTTTGCATATGCCAAGACATAGGTTTGATGAACCTGAAACGCTCAATCTTCTTATTGATGGAAAAACTATGGATATTTCTAAACTACAGAAAGAATATGGCACAGAACTAAATAACAATAGAATTATATCCTACACCCTTCCTATAGAACTTAGAGGAAGTCAGAGTATCGAACTTAAATTTACTGCTAAAGGCAATTCACGCCTTGCATTAGATGAAATACAAATACAATAAAACCTATCAAAATGTTAAAGAATAAATATTTTATCCTAATACTGGCAGTACTTGTTTCCATAACAGGATGTTATGATAAGAATAAGAAAACTACCCTAAAAATCACCGACAATTATCGACACTATTATCCTATTTGCGTGGGACAAGAGTTAGATATTATGTTTGAGATAGAGAATACTGGTGAGTACCCTTTTATCCTTAGTGATATAGTTACCTCATGTGGATGTCTAACGTTGAAGAAATCTTCCATTAATGTTATCAGCCCAGGGAAAAAAGGTATGTTGAGAATGACCTACGATAGCCGAAAAAACATAGGTTATGTCAAACACTATATAACTCTCTACGGTAATTTCACTACGACAAATAAAATTGATATTGTTTTTGATGTAAATGTGGTTCCTGATGCACAATATACTAAGGACTACGAAGAGCTTTATCGAGACAAAGTAAGTAAGCAAGGAGGTCTTAAGAGATTTGTTGATGGTGATGAGAATACCAAAGGCTACTACATGACGACAGAAAAGGATATCATTTTAGAATAAATTAAT
>CAYFTA010000055.1:0-8212 GCA_964346015.1 uncultured Muribaculaceae bacterium
GATAATAATGCTGTAAAATTTCTTCATAAGTATAGCCTTTTGATGCCATAACTGCTGCCCCTATTTGGCAAAGTCCGACTCCATGTCCCCAACCATGACCCTTAAAAATCACTTTATCATCTTCAATATTTACATCAAAGGCTGAGCTCTTTAAATGAGTTTCAGAAAGAATACGTCTAATTTCTAGCTCCTTACCCACAATTAATGTTTTTTCTTTTCCTATAATTTTCAGTTTATAGATTCGACCAGATTCTCCTCTTGACAAAACTTCAAAAGTAAGAAGTTCACCAAGTTTATAACCTGTTTTCTTTTCAATAAGTTCCGAAAGGTAAGTTTTATCGTAGATTTGTTCCCATTCGTAAAAATCAGTAGTCTCTCTGTCATAATTATTTAAGACTTGAGATAAAATTTCTGGATCTGAAGTATTACAGAAGGGAATTTCATCCTCATCATGGTTAGGAGTATCTGGAAGGGGACGTAAATATGGATAATCTACTTCACTCCAACAAGTAGAAAATTTTTCCATATGTCCACCACAACATTTAGAAAATCTTGTATCACAAAGCTCCTCACCATATTTCAAAACCTGACCCCAAGTAGAGTCTATTGCAAGTTTAACATTTTCTCCAAGTGCTCTTGTAAGTCCTTGATAACGCTGACAATGATCATCAGCACAAACATCAAAATCAGAATGATCTTCATGGTCATACCACTTTACATATTCTATTTGTTCTGAAGTTTCTTCTTCAGGACTCGATAACTCTAAATATGTTACCAAAGATGGCATATCTATAATTTCATCAGGAAATATCTTTAGCATCTTTGCCAACGAAGATTTAATCTGGGCCATAACCCAAGATCTTGAAATAACAGCATGTGCCTTTAAAAATTCAAGAGAAGAAGTAGCTTTCATTTCTGATGAAATTACAGATAAAAGATAATCTTCAACGCCTACAACATTAACGGCTGTCAATTGTCCATTTGTAACAATAATTTTTAAAGCTCCAGCAAATTTCTGTACTTCTTGTCTTTCCCAATGAAAACCAATACCTATAGTTACATGGTGTAAGGCGAAAGTTGGTCTAGCAAACTGTGTTGAAAGAGTTTGTTCTTCAAAATAAAGCTCATCATAAATTGCTCCTCCATATTCTATTTTTCCTTCATGATAAATAGCCTTACGAAGACCTGCTCCATCTGTATAAAGTTCAAATTCAATTTCTTTTGCAGACATTATTCCCACCTCAATCTTTGCTTGGGTACGAGTTAAACGTTCTATGATTTTATCCTCTGCTGTCTCGTCCAAAGATACCTCCTTCACCATTTCGCTTAAAAGCTCATCAGTAATAGTCCTAAACTCTTTTTCAACAGGAACTATGAAATAGCCACCCATGTCAGCACAGCCAGGACTCATTGTAAGATGATCATCCCCATCTGAAAAATAATGATGAGAACGATGAACTGTCCTAAACACAACTATTGCCCTATGTTCTCCATCTTTATACCAAGTAAAAAGATTGAATCTAGGCTCTGTTTCCCCTTCAAGAGTGTCAGAACAGTCTAAAAGACGATAGAGAAGTTTTGCTATAGATTTCGCTGTTTCTGCCTTAAGAACAAAAACTCCACGAGTAAATTTCTTATAATGAAAGAGTTGAGCTTCTCTTACAGAAGTTAAATATTCTAGACTTTTAGAATTTTCTAAATTATCTAGTTCTTTGTTCACATCATTTTCTAATGGCAGTAATCCTGTAGGGGCAGCTTGGAAATGATGATGATCTGGTGCTGATGCCCCCGAATATGGACCATTGTAGAAAATTATATTTGAAGAATATTTTCTAGACAAATCAAGCATATCCACAAAACGACCAGCTATACTTTGTGGTACATGCTTAGCCATTGCAATAACTAAATGGTCTGGGAAAATAGGATAAGGATTAACTAGAATATGATACTTCTTTCCTTTGCGCCCATCAAACCTTAGAAAAAACTGTTCTTTAGGACGATTGTCTAAACAAAGAAAGCATTTTCTTTCTGCTATACTTTCCTCGTCTAATTTTGCAGCCGAAGATACAATTCTTGCTGGATTAAACTGAAGTTTTACTTTTAAGCCCCCCAAACAGGCCTCCCTAAATTCTACATTTTTAAGAGCTCTGAAATTATCACATGCAAGAGGCCAGCGAGAAAGTTGGTCTCCTACAAATTTATTTATCCGACTTGGTTTTGCCATATTCTATTTACTTTTGTAAAGATGCTCACGTCTAGTTCCCCATGTTGCTTAGATTGCCACATCGCCCTACGGGCTCCTCGCAATGACAACTTAGGACTGTCACCCTGCGAGCTCTTCGCAATCATCGGTTTTTATTCAGTTGAATTCGAGCTTTCAGTTCCCAAGTACGAATCCTATCTTTATACAAATTATTTGCATTCATTCTTTGAATATCCAGAGCTGCATCTGTATTTCCTTCCCACCTTCTACAATTATAAATAACATCATAAATTCGGCCTATTTTATACTCCCTACATATTCTTAGGCCAATAGCATAATCTTCACCATAACTAGTATTAGGAAGGTTTAACTGCCTTAAAAGTGGTGTCCAAAAAGCTCTAGGGGCTCCAAGACCATTGATCCTCAAAGCATTATTATGGCCATTTGTTTCTGTCCATTCTCTATGATCAATAATTCCAGGAGGTATTGGTTCTCCTTGGAAATTTGTCATCTGATAAGTACCTACTACCATAGCACAATCTTCTTTTTTGAAAACTCCTACAATTTTCTCTAAAGTATCTTCACCACTATATGTATCATCACTATCAAGTTGAACAGCATATTCTCCACAAAGCTCATGGTGAATAGCTAAGTTCCAACAACCACCTATACCCAAATCCCTATTTTGTGGAACAATATGTATCAAACGCGAATCTTTAGTAGCCATTTCCTCTAAAAGTTCAGTAGTTCCATCAGTGGAATGATTATCCACAACTATAACATTAAAAGAAAAGGAAGATTTCTGGTTTAGAGCAGAAGTAACAGCATCTTTTACTGTTTTAATACGATTGAAAACAGGAATTATTACAGATGCGATAACAGAGTGTTCATCAAGCTGATAAGCTTCTTTTGATAATGAAGTTTTAGGACTCTTGAATACTGGTTCTAGATAAGCCCCTATTCTCTTAAGATATTCAGTACATATATGCTCCATTTCAAGTTGTACTGTCCTATTTTTAGGGTCTACATAGTCAAAGATTTTCTCTCCTGACCTTCTATCATCTAATTGAATAGTAGTGTATAGATATTCATTGATATGCACAATCTTCTTCATCCTTAAACGAAGGTCATACAAGGCACCATAATCATAATCCCATTCCATGGACCTAATAGCTTTCTTAAAAGAACTCGCCTTAAAAATCAAAACTGGTCCAAAATCAAAATCATCTCTCAAAGCACCGAATTGACAATCTATGAGAGGATGTTTTTTTTGTCCTCGTTCAGTAAGCTCTATGAAATCAGAATAAAGCATATCTGCTCCAGTATCTTCAGCAATTGAAACAATACGGTCAAGGGCAAACATTCCCATTTTTAAAGGAAAATCACTAGTGTAAATAAGAATATATCCCTGGTTAGATGATGCTTCTGCAATACTTTTAAGTGTCTCTGTTTCCGTTAGGGATACTTCTGAAATAATTGTAAGCCCAGCAAAAGCTTCACTTCTACTTAAAGATTCAATGGTAGAATCCAAAGCATCACCCTCCATCGAAGGTATATAAGTTTCAATTTTTCTAGACATAGACTATAATAAAGCTAATAAACTTGATTTAATTTGAATATACTCCTGCTCAAACATTGGCGTAAAAATTGACTTACCAAGACTTGCATCAACTTCTTCAAATCTCCACCATTTTCCTTCTTCGACTTCATCCAAATTTGGTTGTAAATCAAAGGAACCAATTGCTACAAAGACAGTAACAAATTCTTTTTCTATTTCAGACTCATATTGATAAGTCTTTATATGTATGGGATTAAATTCACGTAGACCTAGTTCTTCTATAGCTTCTCTCAGCAAGGCTTCATGAATAGACTCACCAAAAATCACATGTCCACCCACAGCTGTATCCCATTTGCCTGGCTGAATATCTTTTGACATCGACCTTTTTTGTAGATAAATATTTTCATATCTATCTATAATATGTAGATGTACAACAGGATGTAGTGGTTTAGCACCACTATGGCAATAAGATCTTGTTGATATACCTTTTACTAAGCCAGAAAAGTCTATAACTGGAAAATATTCCTCTTTTATCTCCTCCCCTTCTTGCATTGCTGCCCTATTAACATCCTCTGCTGTTGGAGGAGGCACTGAAGGCACATCATCATATGGATAAACGAGTTCAATCATTTTACACAACAGCAAATAAAATTAATAATTGAGCCACTAATACCCTCATAAACATTGTCATAGGATATACAGTTGCATAGTTTACTGATGTATAATCTGTACCATATTGATTTTGTGCAAAAGCCAAAACTGGTGGATTAGTAGAACCACCTGTTATCAAACCAGTAATTTGATAGAAATTTAATTTAAATACAGTACGCGCAATAACCCCTATTGTAAAAGTTGGAATAATAGTAATAAGGGCTCCGTATAAAATCCACCAATAACCACCATTTACAATTGAACTAATGAAATTTTCACCTGCTCCAATACCAACAGCTGCCAGGAATAATGAAATTCCAATTTCTCTTATCATCATATTTGCACTTAAGGTTGTGTAGGTGGTTATCTTCAAACGAGGACCAAAATAGCCAATTAGGATTGCAATAATCAATGGACCACCTGCCAGACCTAGTTTTATAGGCTGTGGTATACCAGGGATAGCTATTGGGATAGAACCAAAAATAACACCTAAGGTTATACCAAAGAAAATAGGTATTAGATTAGGATGTCTTAGACTTGCTTCTGAATTACCTACAACATCTGCGACCTTATCTATAGCTTGCAAGGTACCTACAACCACAATGATATCTCCCATTTGAAGTTTTAGATTAGGATTTGCAACTAATTCAACTCCTGCTCTATCAACTCTAGTGATACTTACTCCATAATTAGACCTAATATTTAAGTCGCGTAGTTTAACTCCTGTAAGCTTAGATTTAGTTACATTTAATTTCTTGGTAACCAATGAAGTATCTAGCTTCTTCCAAACTTCTTTATCCATCTCTATTTCCTTACCAAAAAGCATAGTTATGGAATCTACAGACGATTTAGAAGTAACAATTAAAAGTCTATCTCCTTGCTGCAATATATCGGAAGAAGTCGCAGCATTAACCTTATCTCCCCTAGAAATTCTGGAAACAACGAATTTGTGCGAATGATCTAGATCTTTAAAAGTTTTACCAAAAATAGCTGGATTTTGTACTTCACATGCTATCCTAACTGCTGATTCAATATCTTCAAAATCAGCATCTAAAGCTTCTTTTTCCTTTGCCAAATCAACCTTAAAAAGGGCTTTTATTGCCATGACTACTAATAAAACGCCAATCATACCTAAAGGATAGGCTACTGCATATCCTGAGGCAAGATGTGCAGCTGCACTAGTATCTTTTGTTATATCTGTCAATGTTTGTTGAGCCGCACCTAGACCAGGTGTGTTTGTAACTGCTCCAGACATTACGCCCACCATTGTAGTAAGTTCCTCTCCCGAAATAATCGAAATCACATAAGTAGTAATTGCACCCAAAAGAACAATACCAATGGCTAATAAATTCATTGTAAGTCCACCCTTTTTAAAAGACTGGAAAAATCCTGGTCCGACTTGTAGACCTATTGAGAAAACAAATAGAATTAGACCAAACTCTTTTATAAAATGTAATAATTCTGGATCTATCTTAAAACCAAGATGCCCTAATAGAATTCCCACAAAAAGAATCCATGTTGCTCCGATAGAAACTCCCTTAAACTTAAACTTTGCTAACCATAGGCCTACAGCAATAACCACAGACACTAACATTATGGAATGCCCCACACCTAGACCAAAAAAAAGTTCTTCCATACTAACTAAAAAATCATTTTAACAATAAATGAGGATAGTTCTCCTAATTTACCTTCAATATACACAACTAATTTATCTTCTTCTTTTGTTATATATTTATATATAGATACAATTTCACCTGGCTTAGATTCATGGTTAAAGTTTATAATGAACTCCGATAACTCTTTTTCCATCATAAGATTATAACCCACTGCATCTAAAGCCCATACTGAATACATTGCATTATTGGTATGCTCATTAACATCCACATCTGAATAAGACACTTTATGGTCTCCAACGAACTCTGCTTCTATATCTTTTGGAACTTGTAATTTCTCACAAGGCTTTTCAATAGCATGTTCACCATAGTTTCCATGTCCCATTTCTATACCAGAATCTCTCACTAACCTTCTTGTGTCAATATTCAAAGTAAGCCAAGAAGTCGTGGCTGCCACTAAAGTCCTTCCATCTTCAGCTGTAACCAAAAAATCTCTTAAATAAAATAATCTTTCTGGCCCTTTATGCCAAGTGGCAAGCAGGACCTCATCCCTCCACTTTGGATATTCATAAAATTTAATATGCATTCTGGATAATATCCATACTACTCTCTTACGCATCAAATCTTCATATCCAAATCCTAGTATATCTGCATGAACATTTGCTGCTTCTTGAGCATGGTTCATAAATGCTGACGGCTTCATCCTACTAGCCGCATCTGTATCGTAACTAACTACTTTAAGTTTCTTTTCAAATTTTTTCATGTATAATAATTTTTGCCTTGCAAACTAAAAATCTATATTATAGTATTTAATATTTCCAATTCTTCCTTAGTATAGAGATACTGGTCGAATACTTCTGGATATTCTCTGGCGAGTAATGCAAATACAACTAAGGCTATTACTATAATTATGACTACAATAGCAATAATAATAAGAGCTTTAACACCAGGTTTGGATTCAGTTTTTTTCTTTACTGATTTCTTTTCTTCTTTATCAATTTCTTCAACTGTTTCTTGTTTTGAATCCTTTTGTTCTTCATTTTTTTCAGAAGGCAAAATAGATGCTATATCTGTCACTCTGGCTGATATCTCCTCTTTTGTTTCTTCATGAGATTTTAAAGAAATCGGTTCTAAAGCAAAACCTGCTTCGTATATATCTAAATCCTGATCCGCCACAAAAAAGAAATTATTCTCCTTAGTTGCTCTTAACCTACCCAAACCTGGAAAAACAACTAATTTTTTAGTCTGAAGAACAGACTTTAATTCTGTTAGAAAATCAATGATGATTTGTTCTGCAAGAGACTCTTCTATTTGATTATTATCAGCATAGAATTTTATTAACTCATTTCCTTCGTCTGGCTTAGTACGAAAAAACATTTTTCTATATGGTGGATTGATAGTAAAACCCTTGTCTGAAAATGATGCTGGTTCAAGTTCAGCTACAAAACAGCCTAAACCAGGTAGGACCACCTTGTCATTTTCAAGAATTAATTCTTTTACCATTTTAGATAACAAATCTATATTCATAGTTCTGTATTTTAAGGGTTCAAACAAACATACAAAGATAACACATTCCTAAGAATCATAGATAAAAAAATGGTTTTTTATCTTTTTGCTAAAAAATCATTAAAAAAGTTTGAAGGATTGAAAATAATATATATATTTGCAATCCCAAATAACAACGGGAACATATTCCTGAATAGCTCAGTTGGTTAGAGCATCTGACTGTTAATCAGAGGGTCCTAGGTTCAAGTCCTAGTTCAGGAGCTTAAAAAGAAGGTGACTAAAAAGTAATTTTTGGTCACTTTCTTTTTTGTAGTGATATCATAAGAGTCAAGGCCATAGCCATTTTTAACCATTTTCCTTATATTATGAACAGTGACAACAGTAGCAAACTCTGCTTTGACAAACTTTTCTCCTTTAAAATGAAAGCGTTTGAACTTGTGATTATACTTAATTTGACCAAATACAGCCTCTGGTTCAATAGGTCTTTTACTACGATGTTTTAAACCCTCTTCACTGGTAAGAAGTTTTTTAACCTGCTTTCGAAGTTCATTGTTTCTATGATTCACCTCTATAGTCCTTCTATCATAAATAAAAAGGTGACTAATCAGTCATCATAAGACTTTTTCGTCACCCTCTTTTTGTTTCATATTAGTTACATATATATTAAATTTTCAAATTAAG
>CAYFTA010000056.1:0-7584 GCA_964346015.1 uncultured Muribaculaceae bacterium
ATGTCTAAAACAGCCTTTCATAAACAAGGAAAATTACTTCACTCTAATCACGATGTCATCCCTCCTTAAGCCATCGGACCATGCGCTTAGGTTTATCTTACCTTTCTTGTGAGTACTCTGAACCACAACAAGACATTTTCCATAAAAAGCTTTTCTTTTGTTGTCTTTGAAACTTTCCATACTGGTTTGGCTGCCGTTGTCCACACCTACAATTTTTCCTTTGCCAGAAACATCAAAATGAATTAGATTATCTGCATTGGGACAAAGGTTACCATCTTTATCTAAAACTTCAATGGTAATGAAACTTAAATCGCAACCATCAGCTTTTAGAATATTCTTGTCAGGAGTCAATCTAATAGCAAAAGGCTCACTTGCTGTTTTAATTTCTCTAGATAAAACCTCTTGGCCGTCTTTACGAGAAACCACTTTCAATACTCCTGGAATGTAGGTTAATCGCCATACAACATGCATTGTGTCTCCTTCTTTTTTTCTAATCCCTTGTGAAACACCATTAAGAAAAAGCTCTACCTCATCTGCATTGTTATAATATGCCCAAATATCTACTTCATCCCCTTCTTTCCAATTCCAATGAGGGAAAACGTGTAGAACATCCTTATTAGTCCATTCTGACTGGTACATATAGTAAACATCTTTTGGAAAGCCAGCTAAATCAACTATTCCAAAGTATGAACTCCTTGCTGGGAATCCATAAGGGGTGGGCTCACCAATATAATCGAAACCTGTCCAAATATACATTCCACTTATGAAGTCATTTTTCTTAACATCTAGCCAAGCCTTTTCGTGGGTAAGCCCCCAAGGAACATGGCAGTTATCATAAGAAGAGCAAGAATATGTAGTGTCAAAAAAAGGAATATCCCAACGAATCGGCCAGACGAAAGTGGAGTCACTTGGCATACGGTAATAACCACGAGTGGCAAGTGCTGATGTGGTTTCAGCAGCAATAAAAGGCATACCAGGGTAGTAAGTTGACACATTTTCAAATTCATATTCATGATAATTAAAGCCTATAATATCTAATGCGCCTGATTTAAAAAGGTGATTATAAGGACGAGGCTCATTATTACCTGCTGTAATAGGACGAGTAGGATCAAGTTCACGCACTATATTAGCAAGCTTTATTGTCAAAAGAGAATTAATACTCATATCGTTATCTAGTGAACTTTCCAAGGATTGTTTTTGAGAAGGTTTTAAAAAATCTTCTGAATGTTCTCGTTTGAGATTTAGTAAGAGATTTGCCTGTTGAAGGTCAAGAGTATCGGCATCGGCATGTGTCCATTGTTCTAAAACCTCATTTCCTATGCTCCACATAAAAACAGATGGATGATTACGGTCGCGTAAAATATGATCCCTCAAATCTCGCTCATGCCACTCATTGAAATAGCGAGAATAATCATATTTTGTTTTTCGTTTGCGCCACATGTCAAAGGTTTCATTTTGAACAATAAAGCCCATACGGTCACACAGATCCAATAATTCTGGTGCTGGTGGGTTATGTGAAGTACGAATTCCATTTACACCCATATCTTTCAATATTTCAAGCTGTCGCTCAATAGCACGTGTATTTACAGCTGCACCCAAACATCCAAGGTCATGGTGCATACATACTCCTTTTATTTTTGTGTGTTCACCATTTAGAAAAAAACCTTTATCAGCATCAAAATAAAAACTACGAACTCCCAAAGGGGTCTTATAATTATCAGAAAGTCTACCCTCTACAAAAACTTTAGTTATAATAGAATATAGATATGGATGTTCTAGAGTCCATAATCTCGGATTCTTAAGATTAATTTTTGTATTAACTTCTCCTGTCGAATTTGCTAAAATTTCCAAATTACTCTCTGCAATAGCTACTTCTATTCCTCTGGCGTCTAAAATAGTTTGAACCAGGTTTACTTCTTTAGCTTCTGGGGTTTCATTTCTAATTGAAGTTTTTATTAGAACCTCTGCATTGTCTTCATTAATCTTAGGTGTTGTAACATAAGTACCCCATAAGTCCACATAAACAGGCTCAACAAAAGTAATCCACACATTGCGATAAATACCACAACCTGAATACCAACGAGAATTAGGCTGTTCACTATTGTCTACGCGAACAGCAATAATATTGGGCTGATCAAAACGAAGGTAAGGTGTTAGATCATATCTAAAAGATATATACCCAAAAGGACGATAACCCAAATGATTACCATTTATCCAAACATCTGAATTCATATAGACTCCATCAAAGTCTATGAAGACCTTCTTGCCCTGGAATGATTTATCTAGCATAAATGATTTCCTATACCAGCCTATACCACCTGGTAATGCTCCTCCTCCAGCTTCAGCAGGGTTATCAGCACTAAACTCTCCTTCAATTGCCCAGTCATGTGGCAATTGCAAATTACGCCATGAACTATCATCGAAATCCACACTAGAAGCTTCCTGAATATCACCTAAATGAAATGTCCAACCCTCGTTGAAACTTTTAGTTATACGCTCTTGTTTATCTGCACAAGAAACCAATAACAAAATCAACGAAAAGAAATAAATTATCTTTTTCATTTTATAATTGTATTATTTGTTGTTTTCCTGAGTAAATTACTAGAACACCTTTCGCATCAGGATTATATTCCTTAGGTGATTTGTGGTCTATATGAACAATATTGAAGCTACGTTTTTTTAACATACCATCAAACGAGCCCTGACGTTCACCAATCGTCAAAGTCTTCTCCTTATCATTATAAGAAAGAGTTATTGTTGCATATTTTCCTTTCTCATAATTATAATTTACACCTTCGTCCTCATAGAGAGTAAATAAACCATCTCTACCACCATAAACATAGAGTGTAATGTTTTCTGGTTGTTTTTCATCCACATATTGTATCTCTGGCCCGAAAGGAATAATAGCCCCCTCAGGGACAAAGAGTGGTATTCGAGAATATGGAGCATCAAGCTGAAGAGTCTGCCCTCCTGCAATGTGCTTTCCTGAATAGAAATCGTACCAACCTGTTGTTGAAGGGAAATACACTTTGCGTTTTCTAGCCCCATATTCATACACTGGGCAAACCATCAGAGAACCCCCAAACATATACTGGTCGCTTATATTATTTACATTAGGGTCTGTACCATAATTCATTACCAAAGGACGCATAATAGTATAGTCCCTATGATAAGTCATACCAGCAAGAGAATAAATATACGGCATCAACCTATAGCGTAATTTGTTGTAATAAATTATAGTTTGATAAGCAGGATGATTTTCTGAGGCAATATTATACGGTTCGCGATAAGGGAATTGTCCATGGGCACGATATAGAGGAACAAATGTTCCGAACTGATACCAACGAGCATTGAGTTCTCGCCACTCTTTTAAATCTTCATTTTCAACACCAGTTTCATCAAAAACTCGCTGGGCGTTTTCATAACGTTTTTCAACACAGAAACCCCCTATATCCATTGTCCAGTAAGGAATCCCACTAACTGCGAAATTCAGTCCTGCAGAAATCTGAGCTTTCATATCCTCCCAACGAGTGCCGATATCTCCACTCCAAACAGCAGTAGAATAACGCTGAATACCTGCAAAACCAGAGCGAGTAAGTAAAAACACACGCCTGTCTGGCTCCACACCACGATGTCCCTGATAAATTGACTTGGCATTTTCTAGCGCATAAGCATTGAAATATTTAGTAGAAGGGCCAAGTGCAGTTGGACCACAAAGTTTCTTACGATACTCAATTGTTGTATTATCCTGAACATTAGGCTCAGAGGCATCCATCCACCAAGCATCGAAACCAAGTGGGAAGAGTTTATTTTCTATTTGTTGCCAAAAGAGTTTTTGCGCACCCTCAGAATAGGCATCATAAAAAGAACCTATGTAGCCATGGGCAATCCAGTCACGAATACTGTCTTTTACAGCCTGCTGATACATCCAACCATTACGGTCAAATTCCTTATAATGTTCAGTCGTAATGTAAAACTTAGGCCATACTGAAATCATTATTTGTGCATTCATAGCATGAACTGAATCTACCATAGATTTAGGATTCGGAAAACGTTCTAGATCAAAGTCATGACTTCCCCACTCATCTTCTGGCCAATATGACCAGTCTTGTACAATATTATCAATACCTATTTCTCGCTTACGAAACTCGGCTAAATTTTCTAAAAGTTCGTGTTGAGTTTTATATCGTTCTCGACTTTGCCAAAAACCCATCGCCCATTTAGGCATTATTTGAGATTTGCCTGTAACGGTACGATAGCCACTAATGACCTCATCCATAGACCCACCTTTGATGAAATAATAGTCAATTTGATTTCCCATTTCACTCCAAAGCGACAACTTAGTTTGTTCACTGGCAGGAACAGGACTCAATGCTTTAAGAGCAAGATAGGAAGTTCCTCCATCAGGCTCCCACTCAACTCGCAACGGTATTTTCTCTCCTGCCTTTAAGTTATATGTAAACTTGTAATTATTAGGATTCCATGCAGTTCGCCATCGCTCTTTTACTACGAGTTCATTGTCCATATAGACCTTTACATAACCTGCATAATGAAGATAAAAATGATATAAACCAGTTTCTGGCGCTTCAATTTTACCTTCCCAAACAACAGTTGTGTTTTCTAAATCTAGTCCTTCAGGAAAATTTACAATGTCAGACAAGAACTCGTAATTAATTGCAACCTCTGTTCTAACTAATTGATGTTGAGAATCTTCTTTGTTTTTATAAGTTGCTGTTATTCCACCAGGATTACCCTCTTTGTCATAAAGCTTAAACTGGTCCAATTGTTCATAATCTCGAATATCCCCAAAGCGACTTAGAGAATAATTATCCCAAAGTATTCCGTAATTTTTATTTGATACCACAAAAGGAACCGAAACTTTTGTATTGTATTGGTAAAGACTCTCGTTTTTGCCTTTATAATTAAATTCATCTGCTTGGTGTTGTCCTAAACCATAAAAGGCTTCATCTTCTGGAGACTCAAAGACTTGATGGATAGTATACCCTTTCGTACCCTCAATTTCGATAGGAATAAATGATTTACCACCACCTTTATTTTCTGATAAAAGAATGTTTCCTCCTTTGTCTAAAAAGGTAATTTCGCCTGTTTGCTTTCTTACTATTACATCAAGAGAATCAGTAGTTAATACCACATTCAAAGAATCTTCAAAACATGCAAACTCTCCTGAATACTTCAATTCAGGAACAGTGATCAAGCTTTTTTCATCTACGAATTTCTTACCTGGTATGGCCGAAACTCGAATTATATTATCTCTTACCACTTGCAACCTGACTGCATGTTTTGGTACACCATCTCTTTCATTAATTCGAACAACAATACCATCCTCAGTTTTTTTATATAATGAATTTGTGCACCCTGATAAAAGAAATAAAAATGAAAAAATAATTGAAGTAAAAAATCTTATACTATGTTTCATGAGTTTGTTATTTATATTTTAATTTTAAAACCTTCGCAACTTCTGCCATGTCGCATTTACATCTGGTAAATGCTTGTGGAAATGAAAGACCGTCGCCAAGAAGCTCAAAATTCATTTCTTGAGCTAAGGCATTTAAACGCCCAACTGCTGTACCTGCCCAAGTATAAGAACCAAAGGCGAAGAAACGACGATTCTTTATCATACGGCCCTTGAGGGCATTCATAAAGGCTTCCACTGGTGGGTATATGCTATTATTATAGGTTGGTGAACCTACAGCAATTGTGTCATATTTGAAAACATCACGAAGTGCTCCAGATTGACCCAGGTCGCCAGCATTGTTACCTGCCAAATCATGAATAGCATAAGGTACTCCTAAGGCTTCTAATTCTAAAGCAAGTGCATCGGCTGCAGCAGCTGTATTACCATACATTGAACCATAAACGATAGTTACCCCTTTTTCTACTTCATATTTACTCATCCTATCATAAAGAGCAACCACCTCTGCAACCTCATTTTCCCAAACAGGTCCGTGGGTACTGCAAATACGTTTGATATCTAATGTGGATAATTTCTTCAAAGCATTCTGGACAGCTGTACCAAACTTACCTACTATATTAGAATAGTAACGAATCATCTCATCCTGAAACTCTGCAAATGTCCCCTTTTCACCAACAATACTACCCTCTATTGCTCCAAATGTTCCAAAAGCATCTGCCGAGAAAAGAGTATTCTCTGCTTCGAGCCAAGCCACCATCACCTCAGGCCAATGGACCATAGGGGCCATGAAAAACTTTAAGTCGCAGCTACCAAGATTAAGAGAATCACCTTCTGCTACTATATAAACCTTTTCTTCGGGAACATTATAATAGCCTTTTAGCATAGGAAGAGTCTTTTGATTTGCTACTATTTGCAAATTTGGATAGTTCGCAAGCATATAGCCTACAAGAGAAGAATGGTCTGGCTCCATATGATTAACTACAAGATAATCAATATGTCTTTCACCTATTGCCTCTGTAATATTCGTGATGAATTCATCTTCAAACCCCTGCTCTACGGTGTCAATTAAGGCCACTTTTTCATCCACAACTAAATAAGAATTATAGCTCATTCCATATGGAAGAGGCCAAAGCCCCTCGAAAAGTTGTTTTGTTTTATCATTTACACCTACATAAAATATTCTATTACTTATTTTTTCCATATTTATAAAACTTTAACGATTCTTTCTATGTTTCTTCTGTGCAAAAAGCCATTTCATGAAGTCAGGCTGGTTAAATGCTGGATTCCAACTATTATGTCCACAACCAGGAAACTCGATATACTCAACTGACGCTCCAACTTCTTTCAATTCTCTATAAACAGCCCTAGATGCTTCAACAGGAACTGTATCATCTGCATCGCCGTGAAAGATACGAAATTTTACATATTTTGCCGAAGCCATTCTTCCAGGCTGAACAGCGCCACAAATTGGAATGGCCGCTGCAAATATTTCAGGATAACGGGCAACCATATCATATGTTCCCATTCCACCCATTGACAAGCCCATAATGTAGACCCTAGATTTATCCACCAATGGATTATCTAAATACGAATCTATCAATTCCTTAACAGCACGAAAAACTGGTGGCATCTCTTTTTCTGCCCGCAATCCGTCAGATCCAGGATAACGCGAATATGCCCAAAAGCCATCTCTTGGACATTGTGGAAATAATACAAACGCTGGATATTTCTCTCGATTAACAGGATTTAGAAACATCTGACTTCCATGAATCAATTGTTTGTGATTATCACTTCCCCTTTCTCCAGATCCATGTAGAAAAATCACTAAGGGATACTTTTTCTTTGCCTTAAGCTCTTGTGGCGCAAGCAGTCTATACTGTAACTCATCACCTAACGACGAAATAAAAACCTTGCGCTCAAACTCTTCTTGAGCAAAACTTGTAAAAAATGTAAAAAACAATATTGATATAAATAAAAACGCCCTTTTCATAAGTTTAAACTTTAATTCTTACTGTTAAAAGTGAACAAATATAATCATTAATTCTTGGAATATTTACCGGATATTTCTGACGGCGTCTTCGAAGTCGTCGCGATTGACTTTTGCTTTATTTTTGATTTTTGCTCGGTAATTATAAATCGTGTTAACTGAG
>CAYFTA010000057.1:0-1324 GCA_964346015.1 uncultured Muribaculaceae bacterium
TTGTTGATTTCTTGAGCTTTAACTATAAAATAGTTGTTATTAGGGCTCATTAACTTATAATCACCGATATTTCCCCAATCAGCTGGCTTGTCTTCAATTTTCATATCTTCTCCTGTGTCATTAGGGACATATTCACCAATTACTGACTGCCATTTTTTGACTCTATCAATTGCTGTTTGAGGATACATTAACCCAGGATCTTGTACCAACCTTTTAAGTTCATCTCTATATATATTCTTAAATTCAGGAATATTCATAAGTCTATTTATAAGTAGTCCTTTCTCACCCCATGAATATGGATTTTTTGTGGCTGGATCATATACGTTACTTGTTCCCAAGGTGTTATCGTAGTCGTATGGAATAAGGAATACCTTATAGTTATATTTGTCGAGACTATTAAAATATAAATAATAATTATTACCATTGTTCCATAGGTCATCCCACATACCCACAGCAACGTTTACTGCGTAAGTCTTCATTAAAAGTTCAACATCACACACCTCTTGAATCCATGTTTTAAAGCTTTGCTCATCTTTACCCTTTAACTTTAACATAAAATCCTCAAGTTGATCTTTTGCATCAGCAAAGTTGCCTTCTGTTTCTTTTAATTCGTAGGTATAATCATTTATATTGTCATCCTGTCCAAAACTTACAGATAAATCGTCCAAAAAGGCAGGATAACTACATTTCCATAAATTACCGCCAGCACTGCCAAAAAGATGTTCTCTTCTTTCAAGATACTTGTTATCATAAGGCTCCACCATACCGTATACACCATAATATGCTGGTTTGGTGTCTCCCTCTACATGCACCCAAAGACGGCAATAGATGTCGTTTGCAGCTGTCCATATTCCTGCTCTTCTAAATAAATCGTAACAAAAGACCTCTCTCACATAGCAAGCATCATCTTTAAACCATCTAAGATTCATTTTTCTTATTTTTTTTATTTCGTGTTCTTTATCATTTTTTATGAACTTACGAAGATTGACTCCAAAATGGCAATGGTGCCATTGGGTATTGTCTTTTTGATGCATCTGCCCTGATTCACCCTCTGGACGACGGCGTGAGGTATTGCCACGTAAGCGAATACCTGCGTCATTTATTGTATGAACATCTTCTCCTTTTTTATATACTACTGTGCATTTAATGTATTCCTTAGTGTGAGGATTAGCATCGAAACGTTGAAGAAGAGTATTCCAGTTTTCAAGAGGTACTTCAAAAGTGATTTCAGGGATGTAATTCCAGTCCCAGATATATGCAAGACCTTCATGAGTAATTCCATAGTCAGGGAAGGTCATGTCTCCAAAATCAACTTTGTACTTAT
>CAYFTA010000057.1:1424-7353 GCA_964346015.1 uncultured Muribaculaceae bacterium
TTATATTATGTTTGGTACATGAAAGTGGGTCCTGATGTACCAAATAGGCTTAAATAAAAAAGGGTAAGCTTAATACATCGCACCGCTACGACCTCCGACCCTTGCTGCCTTCCGGCCCTGGGGGAGTTGAGAGGGAGCTGGTCGTGTATGACTTACCCAATCACAAAGATAATCAAAATTTAATTATTAACAATAATTTTATCTAATCATCCCTAAATATAATTATTTCAATGAATTGTGGATGTGGTCATTATATTAAATACTATCAAATATTAGTGGCAGAATATCATCAACTTTTTCAAATTTCCAGATTCTTTCATTACCCACAAGGATTATACTCATAGCTTCACCTGCCTTAAGCTGATACTGAGCCATTACTTGACGGCAAGCTCCACAAGGAGTCGCAGGAGCCTTACATAATTTCCCGTTTTGACCACCAGCAACGGCTATTGCCTTAATTTTGCTGTTTGGATATTGTGAATTTGCATAGAACATAGCTGTTCTTTCAGCACATAAACCTGATGGATATGCGGCATTTTCTTGGTTACTTCCAGTTATTATTGTTCCATTATCAAGTCTTACGGCAGCACCAACATTAAATTTTGAATAAGGGGCATAGGAATTACCAATTGCTTCAATTGCTGCCTTCACTAATTCCTTGTCTTTAGACTCTAATTCTTCAAGAGAATTATACTCTAAATAAGTAATTTTAATCTCTTTCGTTGTCATAAACCTCTTTTCTAATTATCTTTGCAACATTGCAAAGCATACAAATATAATCAAAAATTGCTTTATTAAGCTAAATCTTAACGATTTATGAGCATTTTAGATGCAAATATTAAGGATAAGAGTAAAATTAAGGTCTGTATTGGTCTTTCAGGAGGGGTGGACTCAAGCGTAGCAGCTCTTCTATTGAAAGAGGCAGGTTATGATGTTTTTGCCCTTTTTATGCAAAATTGGCATGATGCTTCTACTACTTTACATGGAGACTGTGAGTGGGAGGAAGATCGTTTTATTGCCGAACTAGTTGCTAGAAAGATTGGCATACCTTTTTATTTTGTGGATTTAAGCAAAGAGTATCGAAAGAGAGTAGTCGATTATATGTTCGATGAATATGAAAAAGGCCGTACTCCAAACCCTGATGTGCTTTGTAATAGGGAAATAAAGTTTGATGCATTTTTAAAGGTTGCTAAAAGCCTAGGTGCAGAATTGGTCGCAACAGGACATTATTGTAAAAAATCCAGTTTTGTTAATGAAAAAGGCGAAGTTATATATCAGATTTTTGCAGGTGATGATGATAATAAAGATCAGAGTTATTTTCTTTGTCAATTAAATCAAGAACAACTATCTCAAGCTCTTTTTCCAATAGGTAATATCCATAAACCTGAAGTTCGTCGTTTGGCGACTGAAGCTGGACTTCCTTCTGCAGATAAAAAGGATTCTCAGGGAATATGTTTTGTGGGTAAGGTTGATTTACCGACCTTTTTACAGCAAAAACTAGAACCTCGTGAGGGTGAAGTTGTTGAGGTGTTTGATGCTTATTATATTGATAATGAGCATTATAAAGAAGTTCAATTATTACTAGAATCTCTTTTAAGAGATGATTCCATATCAAAAAAATCTAGTTCAAAAGATTTTCAATCTGCTTGTTCTAATTTAGAAGGTTTTGATTCTGAAAGTTTTCTCTTAGAAAAATCTAGTTTATTCAATTGTTTTTCAGACTTAGATTTTGTTCAAAGCCCATATTCAATGAAAAAAATTGCGAATCTCACAGATGAAGAACTTCTAAAGCTATCCGAACCAATTAAATATGATATAAATTTCCAGATTGAAACTTATAGAAGTGGTAAAAAACGTATAAAGAAAACTCGTTATAAGCCTCATCCATATGGAAAGGTTGTTGGTAAACACAATGGAGCTCATTTTTATACTATAGGTCAAAGGAAAGGTTTAAATATTGGGGGGTATCAAAAACCTATTTTTGTTATTGAAACAGATATAGAGAAAAATCTAATATATGTTGGAGAAGGGGATGAGCACAAAGGTTTATATAGATCCTGTATTCGTATAGAGCTAGAAAATATCCATTGGATAAGGGAAGATTTCAGAATGAAAGTTGGGGAGATTAGAAGATATGATGTTCGTGTACGTTATCGCCAACCCCTTCAAGATGCCACTCTAATAATGCGTAAGAACGGTCTATATATCCTATTTGATGAACCACAAAGGGGGATTGCTCCTGGTCAGTTTGCCGTCTGGTATCAGGATTCAGAAATGCTGGGTTCTGGAGCTATTTAATACTATAAAAGAATCAATTTTGATAAATTTGTCAAATGCAAGACATTTAGTTCTAGATGGATTTAGCAGCAGAAATTCCAGCTAAATAACCTGTCGAAAAAGCTATTTGAAGATTATATCCTCCAGTTTCAGCATCTAAATCCAATATTTCTCCAGCAAAATAAAGTCCAGGCATTATCTTAGATTCTAAAGTTTTAGCCACAATGTCATCTTGTGAAACCCCACCTGCAGTTACTACAGATCTTTCATAACCCACAAAACCTGAGATATCAAATTCCCAATTTTTAAGAGCTTTTGCGAGTGATTTATGGTCTATGTTAGGATTATGTAATAGGAAGGCAGGAATCAAGTGGCTAGGCAAAAGTCTAGTAAGTAGTATTTTATATTTTTCAGGATATTTTTTGCTAAAAAATCTTTTGTCTTTTGTGATTTCTTGCCAGAGTCTAGTAATCCTATCAGCAAGAACTTCAAATTCAACTGCTGGCTTTAAGTCTAGGATGAAACTTACTTTTGAACCATTGAGTATGGCATTTACACAACGTCTACTCATCTTAAAACCTATAGGTCCTTCAATGCCACCATCTGTAAAATCTAAATCACCAAATTCATAGGCCACTTGATTCCCATCAATCAGTAAATATAAGCCTACATTTTTTAGTTTATTTCCACATAAACATTTACCTGAGTTAGAAAGTGGAGTTTCTCTAGGGATATGTCCTTTCATATCCCCTTTTTTAATATCTATTTTATAGTCTTTTGGTACTAATGCGGTGAGTGATGGAAAACAAGGTTTAATTGTATGACCAGTTTTTTCTGCCCATTTATATCCATCTCCAGTTGAACCTGTTGCAGGATAAGACAGCCCACCCGTAGATATTATCAATTTACTACATATATACTTAGAGCCATCTATGCAGTTAATTATAAATTTTGTTTTTTGTGGCATTGTGGAATCGACTTTATGAGATATTTTCGTTACTTCTTGATTACAGATAATTTCACCTCTAGCCTTTTCAACGGCTTTAATCAGAGTATCTACAATTTCACTTGCACGATAGGAAGCAGGAAAAGCTCTATCACCTCTTTCTACAATGGTTTCCATGCCATTTTTTTGAAAAAAATCTATTGTTTTTTCTGGCGTGAGGTTATAAAAAGAAGGTTTTAAGAAATTAGGTTTGGGATGAATGTTGAGAGAGAATTCATTCCATGCTTTTAGGTTAGTAAAATTACAGCGTCCTTTACCTGTAATCATAATCTTCCTACCAGGACGTTGCATTTTTTCTAATACAATAATACGTCCTGTTTTATCTTGTTGATTTAAGATCTCAGCTGCACTGACTGCTGCCATTAGCCCTGCAGCCCCACCTCCAATAATAATAATTTCAGCTTCTACCATAATCCAATAAGTTTATTCTTCACAAATATAAAAAATGTCTCAACAATTCCTTTTAAGTATCTTTGATAAGTTCATGGATGGGTGTTTTGGCTGAGTCCAAATGGAAGCTTTATGGGTCTAATTGGAAATTTTGTTTAAGGTAAATTAATATTAAAAGGTTTGAGATATTATTCTACTAGCATATTCTGGACTAGTATAATCTCTTGTACCTGTATCTGTCTTATTAAGTTCTTTGAGTTTGCCCATATCTTCATCTGAAATAGAAAAATCAAAAATCTCAATATTTTCTTTCATTCGTTCAATATTGGTTGATTTAGGAATCACAGGAATACCTTGTTGAACAAGAAAGCGAAGTCCAATCTGTGTTATACTCTTATTGTATTTTTCAGCTAGTGATTTTAAGATTTCATTATTGAAGAAATCTTCTTTTCCTTGCGCCATAGGCCCCCATGCCATAATTTTTGTGCCCGTTTCAGAAAAAAGTTTACGCATTAGAGTTTGTTGGCTAAATACATTAGTCTCCAGTTGAGTAATAGCAGGGACAATCCTAGAATGATGTACTAAGTCTACATATCGATCTTTATAAAAATTACTTAAACCAATGGCTCTGGTCTTACCCCCATCTAAAGCTTTTTCAAGCGCCCTATAAGTTCCATAATAGTCTCCATAAGGCTGATGAACAAGGACTAAATCCACATAATCAGTACCTAGTTTAGTAAGACTCTCATCTATTGAAGCAAGAGCACGTTCTTCGCCAGATCTTGTTATCCATACCTTTGTAATTAAGAAAATATCCCTCCTTGCCACAGAACTCTTTGCCATAGCTCTACCCACAGCCTCCTCATTTGCATAGAATTGTGCTGTATCTATCATCCTATATCCTACACTCAAAGCATCGCTAACACATCTTTCAGTTTCCTCTGGATTAACTTTAAATACACCATAGCCAATAATAGGCATTTCAACACCATTATTTAGTACAATATTCTTTTGCATAGCTGTTTTTATGTTACGAGTAAATACAATTCTAAAAAGTTGCGCGTCTTATCATGCGAAAATCACATTTTTGCTTGCTTAATTTTCCATCTAGAATCATCTGAGCTGCCATTTCTCCCATTTGCTTAAAATCAGTAGAAACAGTAGTTAAGCCATTAAGTATTAACTCATTAATAGGTGAATCATTATATGATATAAGCTTAATATCTTCTCCAATGACTAAACCCATCTGTGCACTAGTGCGAGCCAATTTCAAAAGCCCGTCATCGTGTTGAGAGTTTAGCATTAAGTAGACCTCATTAGGCTTTATCACAGAATCATTAATCTCTGTGTGAAATTTCACTGGGAATGAGTTGTTTATACAACATTTTTCTATTGCCTTAGTAATTTCTTTTCCATATAAACTATTCGGCATAGTTATAACATGAAGACAAGAAAACTCTTTAAGAGCATCAATTTCATTTATAAGCGTCTCCGTTATATTTTTTGAGAAATCTTGATATACGCAACCGTAGTTTCCAGTTAAGGCATCCACTTTACGGTCAAGAAGTATTAATTTACGATAAGGGAATCTTTTTAGAAGTTTGAGCATGCGTTTTTGACTAGCTGTGTCAAGAGGGAAGTGTGGCGTAACAACGTAATAATCATAGTTGTCTACACTCTCATCTACGAAAAACTCAAATACATCTAGATTTTGATAATGTATCTGAATGGTAATTTCTGCACTCTCCCCAATTGTATCTGTGAAAGATTGGAAAAGCACTTGTTTATAAGAACTTAATTTATCAAAAAGAAGAAGAATCCTAGGTGGTCTATCTTCATCCATACCTCTAACATAGAAGCCTTTACCTTGTTTTGGCTCAATAACTCCTTTGTCTCTAAGAATTGAATAGGCTTTTTTAATGGTTCCTTTAGAAACGTCCAAGCTAGAAGCCATCTTATTCATTGATGGAAGTTGAAAGCCTGGAGAATATTCACCAGAAATAATTTTCTGTTCAATTTGAGAAATTACCTGTTTATAAATAGGTATACTAATGGAAGTATTGATTACAAACTTACTATTCATAGCTATTAAAATAAGATAACAATATTAATAAATTATTGGTCAAAATATCAAAAAATATCTGATTGAATATGAGATAGAATGTATTCTCTTCGGATGTCAATGTCTCACTTCTTCGTATTTCTTCTGATGCACCACATACAGCGTCATGAGCATAAGGATTGTATTTATCAAAC
>CAYFTA010000058.1:0-1382 GCA_964346015.1 uncultured Muribaculaceae bacterium
CCTGCCATCAGCCCAACAGAAAATGCGTCTGCAACTACCATAGGTCCCCATTTTGTTCTCCCTTCATAACCGAAGCTCTTAAGTCCAAGCACCAATACACCCGAAGAATATTGAAGATAGTCGTCGTAGCTATATTTGAAATTGGGCATAGTCGCAAATCGCATAGCTCGAATATCAGTGTCGATGCTTTCCTTCTGAGCCACATCTTTATACGTATTAGGCACTACTTGAGCATTCGCAGAAACAGAAAAATTTAATATTAGGCCTATGCAAACTGCAAAAAATATTACTTTGTTTTTCATATAGTCGAATTTTGCCATATATTCGAATTTTGTTGGACATCAAAATTAATATTATTTTTGCAAAGTCAAAGGGCACCTGACACAGAAAAACCATCTACTTTTTCTGTGTTGCGGACCAAGAACGACTGAAAACGAACGAAATTAGTATAGACGAAAAAATGAAATCAGCAATAAAGAAATATAAAGACAAGAAAACAGGAAAAAGGATAGTTGAAATCAATGATCTTAGCTTTCTTGCAGATCGAAATCATAGATACAATTGGCTTCAAAGGCATTTTTATAATAGGCGTTATAAAAGAGCCTGTAAAAAAGCGGATAAAATTCTAGCACTAGATAATGATATTGCTTTTGACATAAATAGGTACTATTTTATCCCCAAATACAAGATAAAAGTAAAGAACGATATTAGTCCTAGAAGGAATGAGACAATTATCTAAGCTAGGAATATACAACCCAGAATAAGGAATTAGTGACACTAGGAATATCCAAACTTCAGAATAAGGAAGAAACCAAGCTCAGAAGAAAAAGCAATATGGTAGTTAGTCCCTGACGAAACCAAGAGTGGCAATGCTAATTCTAACTTGAGGAGGGAAGTGTTCCCGAAGAGCAAAATAGCATGCTGTTAGAGTTGAACCACTTGTAAAGACATCGTCAACAAGAAGAATATGTAGAATATTATCCGAAGATAAGATTTTACTTTTTTTATTCACTGAAAAGGCACCTTGAACATTTTTGACCTTTTCCTCTCCTGAAAGCTTCGCCTGACTCTTCGTATACTTCGTACGTTTTAAAATATCTAGATCTATCTGAATACCAAGCTCCTCTGCGACCGCCCTCGCAATAATTTCTGCCTGATTGTAGCCCCTGCTCCATTTCCTTTTCCAATGAAGAGGTACAGGAATAATTAAGTCCACATCTTTACCCCAGCCCTCTTTAAGTTTTGAACCCAGAATAGAGCCAAAATATTTTCCAACCCCGAGCATTCCTTTGTACTTTAATGCCCAAGTGATTTTACTATAGTTACTACTATGGGAATAAAAGAAAAGTGCAGTGGCATAACTATAGGGAATGTGTTTCTCA
>CAYFTA010000058.1:1482-7298 GCA_964346015.1 uncultured Muribaculaceae bacterium
CCAAAGATCGTTTTCTTATTCACTTTGGAATTCTCATCAAAGTCTATTTCGGAACTTTCGGAACTTTCTTCCCTTACAGAGCCCTCTTTGGAGTCGAGACCCTCCTGAATTCTCTCGTTAAAAGCATCTGCCATGGGATTATGTGTCTGCATCCAAAAGTATGTCTGAGGTAAATCAGCAAGGCAATGCATACAAAGGTGCCTTTCTTTTAACAACAATTTTTTCCCACAGACAAGACAATGTCTAGGGATGATGAAATCTAATATTGCTTCAATAAAAAGCATTTTTTAAAAAATATTTGCGAAGATGCTCACGTCGCTGTCGCTCCTCAGCATGACAATCAAAAGATCCCAAAGCATTCCTCAGCATGACAATTATTAGAAATACTTCTTTTCGTTGCGAACGAGGGCTATGAATATAAAAATCATAATAGTAAAAGCCAGTAGGGATGAACCACCGTAACTTATTAAAGGCAAAGGAATGCCAATCACAGGCATTAAACCTACAGTCATACCAATGTTTATAAATAAATGCATGAAAATAATGCTGGCCACACAGTAGCCATATATTCTTGTAAAGGCCTCTCTACTTTTCTCTGCATTTTTAATAATCCTATAAATAAAATACATATAGAGCAAAATCAGAGCGACTGCCCCCAGGAACCCCCATTCCTCTCCAACAGTACAAAAAATAAAGTCTGTACTTTGCTCAGGGACAAAACCATAGGCCGTTTGCGTACCTTTTAAATAGCCTTTACCAGTAAGTCCACCAGAACCTATGGCAATCATGGACTGATTCACATTATATCCAACACCAGTAGGGTCATCCTTCATTCCTAGCAGAACTTCAATACGTTTTCTTTGATGAGTTTGTAAGACAGAGTGAAAAATAAAATCTGTAGAATATACTAGTACAGCTCCTCCTAAAAGTGCAATCGTTGCAAAGTGAGTGAATTTTTGTCGGTGTCTATAAGCATAGAAAGTTATAAAAGGGGTTGCTAGAGCAATAGCACTTAGCAATATATATGTTGGTTTGATTTTATTAATAAATGCTTCAGGAGAAGTGTTTGCACAGATAGCCTCAAAAATACTTGGTACAAAAGCCATCAAAATCAATATTGGACCACCAATATAGAACCAAAGTTTTGATTGTTTAGTATATATGGCATTTGAAATTATAGTTACAGCTAATAATACCCAAAGAGCTGCGTAGGATGATACTGTAAGGGTTAGGATAAAAAGCAATATAGCCATTCCAATCACGAATAATATCCACCCTGTCATCCCTTCTCTATATAAAACAAAAATATAACCCACATACACCAGAGCTGTTCCTGTTTCACTTTGTCCAATAATAATGAGCATAGGTACCAAGATAATTAGAGCAGTAATCAGGAAGTCTTTTAGTCTATGTATCCTATATCCAACTTGGCTCATTACAGTTGCTAAAAACAGAGAAGTGGAGATTTTAGAAAACTCAGCAGGCTGTAATCTAATCGGGCCGAAGGCGAACCAGGATCTAGAACCTTTTACTTCTATACCTAAAAAAATGACGGCTACAAGAAGAATTAACATAAAAATATATATCCAGAGGGAGAGGCCTTCATAATATCGAGGATTTATAACCCAAAGTATGATAGCAGCAAGACCTAGTGAAGTTACAATCCATATAAATTGTTTTCCACTACGAACGCTGAGATCGAAAATAGAAGTTGGCTCAGCAGAATGGACAGATGCATAAATATTTATCCATCCAATAAGGACCAAAAGCAAATAGCAAACTACTAAGGTCCAATCTATTGCTTTTAAGCCTCTACCTTTAATTCTTCCAGATCGCATCATCACTTTTTAACTTTTACATTAGCCATTAAATCTGCTTCCAAGATTCTTGTTTCAAGCCATTTACGCCCTTCACTAATTTCTCCTGTTAGATACATTTCTACTAAAAGCGAAGCAATTGGAGCAGCCCAAGTAGCACCGAATCCAGCATTTTCAATGTATGCAGCTACAGCAATTTTAGGATTATCTTTTGGTGCAAAGCACATGAAAACGGAATGGTCTTTTCCATGAGGATTTTGTGCAGTACCAGTCTTTCCACATATTTCAAGTCCTTCTACTGCTGCAATACTAGCTGTTCCACCTGAGCCATAGCCACTATTCACAGCCAAATACATTCCATACACGACGTGAGGGAAATACATAGTATTTACCATTGTATATTGCTTTTCTCTATACTTTTGGTCTATGGTAACGTGTTTAGAATCTTTTACAATATGTGGAATATAATAATAACCCCTATTCGCAATTGTTGCACTCAGGTTCGCCAAATGTAAAGGAGTACAACCAAGTTCACCCTGACCAATAGCCAGTGAAATGACAGTATGTGCTTTCCATCCTCCTTTTCTATAATATCTATTATAATATTTCGAGTCTGGAATGAAACCACCTAACTCAGAAGGGAAGTCACTGCCCAACTGCTTGCCGAAACCGAAGCTCATAACATACTTATTCCACATATCCATTGCTTCATCTATAGAATCATATTTAGGATTTTCGAGTATATCCTTCAGTAGATAACAATAATAAGCGTTACACGACATCATTATAGATTGCGCAAAATCTAAAGGAGAAGGATGTGCATGGCAGCCTAATTTTTTAGTACTACTATACCTATAACCATTGTTACAAGGGTATCTTGTAGATGTAGTACATACCTCTTCTTCTAAAGCAATCAAACCATTGACAATCTTGAAAACAGAACCAGGTGGATAGGGAGCCTGAACAGCCCTATTAAACATAGGTTTATATGGATTGGCGAGGATTTCGTTATAATGAGTACCAATATTGGCAAGCTGGTCTACATGGATACCTGGGCTTGACACAAGTGTTAAAATCTCACCAGTAGAAGGTTCAATTGCCACTAAGCTCCCAACTTTATTGTTCATGAGCATTTGCCCATATCGTTGAAGTTCAGCATCAATCGTTGTCATTATGTCTTTACCAGGAACAGCTTCTTTGTCAAATTCTCCATCACTAAATGCTGATTCAATCTTGTTTTTGGAGTTTCTCAAATAAATATTATAACCTTTTTCTCCTCTTAATTCCTTTTCTCTAGCTGCTTCAATTCCAGTCATTCCTGCATAGTCACCACTTTTATATTCGTCAGGATATTTTTTCAAATAATCTGCATTCACTTCAGCAACATAGCCCAAGAGGTTACCACCAGCATCATACGGATATTCGCGTATGCTTCTAGCTTGCCCTCTAAAACCTGGAAACATATATGCAATCTCGGCAAATCTCATGTAGGTTTTTGCAGAAATTTGTTTTAGCATTACAACAGATTGATAACCAATCTGTCTTCTTTTTTCCTTATACTCATTCATCTTGCCACGGATGAATTGGACATCCACATCTAAAGCTTGACTAAGGGCTAGAGTGTCAAACTCCTCTACTTCTTTTGGTGTTACGAGTATGTCATAAGCAACTTTATTACCAACTAGGATTTCTCCATTTCTATCATAGATGATTCCACGAGTTGGATAGATGATGGAATAGACCATAGAGTTATTGGACGAGTCAATTTTATATTTCTCGTCAATAATTTGGATGACAAATAGTCTAATGATTAAAATCGCCGTGACTACTGCCAGGCCTATTAAAAGCTTATTTTGCCTATCAAGTCTCATCTAATTCTATCCTTAGGATTATTAAGAATATTAATGACAAGTAATGCAAGAGGGTAATTAATTGCTAAACTACCAAAAAATCGTACGAGATTGAACCAAGTTGCTCTGGTTCCTGCTCCGTCCAGATAGATATAAAAAATTAAAAAGATACTTAAAGAAAACAATGCTGCAAAAGACACCTTTAAAAGTCCATTTCTTTTAACGGAAAATGTTGACATTCTTACAACCATCTCTTCTCCAAATAGCATTCGAATAATTAACTTCCTAGATGCTGCTACTGGGACCAATGCAGCTGTATTAAGTCCAATTAAGCCTTCAGCAAGCCAGTCTACAATTAAGCCTGTTGCAAAAGCAATTAACATAGCAGATATATCACTAAGACTTAGTGGAAGGCATAGAATAAGAATAGGTAAAAGAGTGATAGTTATAAATGGGCTAAATTGGAAGAAATTGCAAATAATCATCTGCAATATCACCAAAATAATGTATAGAATTATAAAATTCTTACTCAGCCGCATCGTTTTCTAAATTTTTAATTTCGTTACTATGATTATTATTGACGATAGTTACATAGCGAAGTGAATTTAAATCTTCAAAAAGCTTAACTTTTATTTCAAAAGTAGCACCATTAACTATTTTAGCTTCTTCTGCTGTTCCAAGTGGGATACTAGCAGGAAAAATAGAAGAAAAACCACTTGTATAAATAGTATCACCTTTTTCTACAATGTGGTGACTAGGAATTTCCCTAAGTATAGCTCCTGAAGCACTGAAGCCATCCCAAGACATAGGACCCACCGAACCTTCTTTTCCAACACGAGAGCTTATATTCATATTATGATTTTGGAAAGAAATTGCATAAGAATAATTATCGCTTACAGCATCTATTATCCCAACAGCTCCTTTATTGGTAATAATTCCACTTCCTTTAACAACCCCATGCTTAGAGCCTTTGTCAACAATTATATAGTTGTGTTGCTTATTAGTGCTAATCTTCTCAATTGAGGCAAAAATATAGGTGAATTTATTTGAATCGAGTGAGTCTGGTTTTGCAGAGTGTTCTGGCAAAAGCTCATATAAACGATTCAGCTCTTTTCCTAGTTCAAAATTTTCTTCAGCAAGTTTGTGATTAACTTCTGATAGTGAAAAATATTGCTTTATATTTTCAGAGCCACCCCAAAGTTTTGCCATTAAGGTATGTGAAGCCTTTGAAATCCAAATATTTTGAAGTACACCATTGTGTCTAAGCATACCTAAGGCAGCTATCTCCAAAATGATGAAGACAGCTGCTGTAATTATCAGTGGTATGATATTGCTTTTGCGCAATTTATCTCATTAAGAATTGGTAGTTATCAGTATTCTTAAGTGCCATACATGTACCACGTGCAACTGCTCTTAGTGGATCTTCTGCAACATGGAACGGAATATTTACTTTATTTGAAAGTCTTGTTGCAAGACCTCTTAGCAAAGAGCCTCCTCCTGCCAGATAAATTCCGTTTTCTACTATATCAGAATAAAGCTCAGGTGGAGTTTTTTCAAGAACATGGAGAATTCCTGCTTCAATCTGAGCTAATGATTTATCCAAACAGTGAGCGATTTCTTGGTATGTAATTGTTGCATGTACAGGGTGAGCTGTCATGATATTTGGACCAGTTACTTTATAATCTTCTGGTTCTTCTTCTAGTTCAGGGAGAACAGCACCTATAGCAATTTTAATCTTTTCAGCTGTAACCTGCCCCACTTTTATATTATGTTGTTGTTTAAGATATTGTTGAATGTCATTTGTAAAGGCATCACCGGCAACCTTTATACTATCTTGTACTACAATGCCCCCAAGAGATATAACAGCTATTTCAGTTGTACCACCTCCTATATCCACAACCATACTCCCTTTTGGAGCTTCAACTTCAAGACCAATACCGAGAGCAGATGCCATAGGTTCGAAAATCAAGTACACATCTCTGCCTCCTGCGTGTTCAGCAGAGTCACGAACTGCACGAATTTCTACTTCTGTACTTCCAGAAGGAATACCGACTACCATTTTGATATTTGGTGTAAATAAAGTTCTTTGTTTGCTATTAACTTGCTTAATGAAACCCCTAATCATCATTTCTGCAGCATTAAAGTCAGC
>CAYFTA010000059.1:0-1893 GCA_964346015.1 uncultured Muribaculaceae bacterium
ATTAAAAAGATTATCAAAAGAAAAAAAACGCATATTTTTTTAGATTTTTTTTCTAAAAGTCTTGCATATTAAAAATCTTTGCTTACCTTTGCAGTGTACTAGTTCGCTAATACACCAAGACAATAAGTAACATTAAATATTAAAATTATGATTGAAGTTAAAGATTTGGCTTTCAGCTACGGTAAGAATCCAGTACTGAAGAACATTAATCTAAACCTTGTAGAGGGCAAAATTTACGGTCTTCTCGGTGAAAATGGCGTAGGTAAGACTACCCTATTAACTCTATTGAGTGGTTTGAAAAAGCCACAAATCGGAACTATCCTGACTGATGGCTACAAACCTTATGATAGATTACCTTCATTTCTTGCCAATCAATATTATCTAAGCGATGAGGTAGCCCCTGTTCCAGTAACAGCTATGGAATATGCAAAAGGTTATGGTAAATTCTGGAAAAATTTCGACTTAGAAAAATTTGTTGAAATTTTAGACCTTCTTGAAGTTCTTCCTGAATGGAAAATGGATCAAATGTCTGCTGGCCAACTTAAAAAGACCTACATAGCTTTCGGTTTGGCTTGTAATTCTAAATACCTAATTATGGATGAGCCTACAAATGGCCTTGATATTCCTTCAAAAGCGCAGTTTAGAAGAGCCATAACTAAGTACACCAGCGAAGATTCTATAATACTTATTTCAACTCACCAAGTAAGAGATCTTGAAAACATCATTGACCCTATCATTATACTAGATAGACAAGATGTTCTTCTAAATGCTAGTCTGGAAGAGATATCAGAAAAGCTTTATTTTGAATATGGCAACGAAGTTATTGATGCTCCACTTTACAAGGAAATGATTCCAGGTGGCAATATTCAAGTAAGACTCAATAGCAATGGTGAAGAAAGCAAAGTCCATCTTGAAGCACTTTTCAACACAGTACATTTACACAAGGCATTAATCAAGGATCTATTCCGCAAATAATTTAGGACTATGAAAACAAATGAAATTTTCGATATAAAAAGATTTGGTACATATTGGTTAACTGATTTAAAGGCATGTATCAATCAATATGGTCTAGCTCTACTACTAATTGGCTTTATTGGACTAATTACTTATGTAGTAGCAGGTATTTATACACTAGTTTTCAGTGGTTCTTGGTATTCAATGGGAGAAGTTGGTTGGGCTGTAATGCTAGGTGTAGGTTTCACCATACTTATAATGAGTATGAGTGTAAAATGCTATGGACAAATTACTGAGAAAAGGACTGGCTCATTATTTTTAAGCATACCTGTTTCAACTTTTGAGAAATATTTATCAATGGTTATAAACATAGGGATTGTTTTTCCATTAGCTTATGGAATTATATATTTAAGCACAAACTTAGCAGTCAGCTTAATAGATACAGAATCTGTTAAATTTCTTCTTAGTTATAATCTACATGATTTAGAAATAGTTAGGGGATTATTTGAGAATCAAATTGGAAGTTTAACGTATTTTATTAGTCCTTGGACAATGATTGATGATGCTCTTGGAGCAGCATATACTTTCCTACTTGGTGCAATCTTTTTCAGAAAAAATAAAACAGTACTTACGATTCTAGCAGTCATGGCTTTTGGTATGGTGTTAAGCACGATTACTAGTCCATTTATTATAAATTATGTGAGTGACATTGATGTTCTTCTGGACCAATATACCGCTCAAGAGGCTATTGAATATGTTAACAATATGTTTAACAACATGAAAATCATTGACATAATTAATGATATTGTAATTCTCATAGCATTAAACGTGGCTATATTCTTTAGAATCAAAACATTAAAACACTAGTATTATGGAATTCAATTCAAATAAACCTATATACCTTCAGATTTGTGACCACGTATATGAGCAAATCCTGAC
>CAYFTA010000059.1:1993-5289 GCA_964346015.1 uncultured Muribaculaceae bacterium
CAAATAAACCTATATACCTTCAGATTTGTGACCACGTATATGAGCAAATCCTGACGGAGGAATTAAAAGAGGATGAGCGTATGCTCTCCGTAAGGGAATATGGTGCAGAAATAGGAGTAAACCCTAATACAGTAATGCGTAGCTACGAAAAATTGACTCAAGATGAAATCATCTACAACAAAAGAGGTATTGGATATTTTATTGCAGAAAACGCAAAAGAATTAGTTCTAAAAACCCTTAGAAGAGAGTTCATAGAAAATGACTTGCCTGAAATAGCTAAACGTATGAAACTCCTAGGCATCAAACCAGATATTTTTGATAAATATCTTTAGAGTTACGTTTAACACAATTGACTTTGTGGTATAAATCTTGATTTTGTGAACAAGCTTTCAGCAAAATTTCATACTCATAAGTCTTAATAATCCAATAGATAACAAATGAAACGACATCTTGTCACAATGATTGCCTTATTTTTCTCTGTGGTGCTTTCTGCTCAAAGCATCACAGGAAAAGTAACGGACAAAGATAATCAACCTATAGAATTTGCCAATGTAGCACTTTATTCTCTTTCTGATAGCACACTTGTTACAGGTACAATTACTAATAAAGAAGGTGAATTTACAATATCTCCTAACGGAACAAAAAAGGCTTTCTTGCAAATTTCTTTTATGGGTTATGAAACCACCACTGTTCCAGCTGAATCAGGGCAAACTATCATACTAAATGATGATACAGAGTTTATTGAAGGAGCAAAAGTGAACGCAAATTTACCACTTATTGAAGTAAAAAATGATGCCTTAGTTACAACAGTACAAAACTCTGTACTAAGTGAAGCAGGAACAGGTAATGATGTGCTGAAACGCCTACCATTACTAACTGGAGATGATGGTAAATTTGAGGTTTTCGGTAAAGGAGATGCTAAAATCTTTATAAATAATAGAGAAATGAGAGATCCCTCCGAACTTGACAACCTTAGTTCTAAGGATATCAAAAGTGTTGAAGTTGTAACTAATCCAGGAGCTAGATATGATGCTTCAGTTAGAGCAGTAATACGTATATATACAATTCAAAAAGTTGGTGATGGCTTTGGTTTTGATGTGCGCTCTAGTTATTCACAATGGAAACACAGTGATTTTACAGGGCAGCTCAATGTAAACTACAGGAAAAAGGGTTGGGACGTCTTCGGTACTCTCAAATATGATTACTATGAAGGATTTCAAGATAGCAAAATGTGGCAAAAAACCCATGTGGATACACTTTGGAGACAGGATAATACTATCTTAAATGATTTCTATTACCACAATTATATGGGAGTTGCTGGAATAAACTATGAAATTTCTCCCAAGCACTATGTTGGTATGAAATATACAATTTCTGCAGCTCCAAAAACTACGAGTTACTCAAATACGACTAGTACTGTACTTGCTAATGGTGAATTTTTTGACAAATGGACAAGCTCTGGAAATAGTGTAGACTTAGCTCAGCCTTCTCATAGACTTAATGCCTATTATAATGGTACTGTTGGAAAGCTTAATATAGACTTTAACACAGATTTTTACACTGCTCAAAAATCTTCTTTAGGATCTACATTTGAGACAAGCCAAGAATATGACGACCGCGAAGTTAAGTCTGAAAACAAGGTAAATAATGGTCTATTCGCGACTAAACTTGTATTTTCTTACCCAATATGGAAGGGGCAACTTGTTATTGGAAGTGAATATACGAATACACATAGGGAAGATGAGTATTTGAGCAATTATGATATTGGTGAAATTACCCCTTCTTCTAAAACAACAAATAAAGAAAATAACGTAGCTGCGTTCACTGAATACTCCTTCGGTATTCCTATTGGTCAATTTAGTGCTGGTTTAAGATATGAGTATACTAAATTAGATTATTATGTAAATGATGTGCAAAATATTGAACAAAGTAGAAAATACCACCAAGTCTTTCCTAATGTTTCTTTTGCAACAATGATTAAAAATGTAGCTCTACAATTGAGTTATACCGCAAAAACTCAAAGACCAGCTTACCAACAGCTAAGTAGTAATATGTATTATGCTAATCGCTTTTTGATACAAACGGGAAATCCTTTCTTAAAGCCAACAATTAGGCACGATGTTAATTTGGTGGGTTCTTGGCGTTTTATCCAGCTAATGATGGGATACTCAAATCAAAGAAATGCTATAATATATTGGACTGAGCAAGATACAGAAAAGTCATCTCTATCAATACTTTCATTCAAAAATATCGACAAACTTCCAAATATGTATTTGGTTGTCTCTATGGCACCAACAATAAAAATTTGGACTCCACAACTTAGCGCAGGATTTATCAAGCAATGGCTTACAATTACTAGCGCAGGTAGACCTATAAAGCTTAATAAACCATTACCTGTTGTCTCATTGAATAACTCATTAAAATTGCCTAAGGGCTTCCTAATTACTCTCGATGGGACATTTATTGGAAATGGACATATACAAAATATAGTATTGTCACGTAATAATGTGCTTGTAAACGCTTCTATTTCTAAATCATTTTTGGCAGACCGCTTAAATATAGCATTAAAAGCACACGATATTTTTTATCAAAGCAAAGACGCTAATTTATTATATAATGCTCAAATGGAGTTCCAACAAATGAATCGTTATAACACTCGTAAAATTGAGCTTACGCTTCGTTATCGCTTCAACACTGCGAAAAGCAAATATAAGGGTACAGGAGCTGGACAAAGTGAATTGGATAGATTGCAAAAATCTGGTGGAGATTCCGGACAAAGCACAAGTAGTATTTTATAACCTTATCGGTTCTAATAATTAACTTAATTTTTTTATACTGGAGGGTGGCTGCGAAGTCCCCCTCTTTTTCTTTTTTTTATATTCTCAGCTAATGAGATTCAAAATTTAATAAGTACATTTGCGAGTGATGGTATATTTTAGGTAATTTGAGAACTCTTAAAAGTGGCAGAATGAAATTAAAAGCAAATAAAACAATCTCTATTGCTAAAAAGTGGGGGAGAAAAAATAATGGAGGAGAGTTTCCATCTGATAAAGAAATAGCTATTATATCTCATTATCTTCATAATGAAGGGACTAGATATGTTAAACCTTATAAAGATAAGGCACTAACTCTGCTACATAAGTACAATAAACAAGAAGAGAGGCTAGACAATAATGCTTCATTGTCTGATGCGCATATTCAATATTCTTTATTTTCTGACTTACTTTCTACTCCATTCCAATCTATAGCAAATCCTACCTTTACCTTCATAGACCTCTTTGCTGGAATTGGTGGTT
>CAYFTA010000059.1:5389-7284 GCA_964346015.1 uncultured Muribaculaceae bacterium
GAAAATGGGGAATGTTTTTTAAAGCTTAATTTACAAGTGAGATTTAAATAGTTTTATTAGTATAGGCTAAGCAAGGAGATTATGAAGGAGAATGATGAATTAAAAGCAGCGTGGGAGTTTGTAGAGGAGACAGGTAGAAGTGTGTTTCTAACTGGAAAGGCAGGAACTGGTAAGACTACATTTTTAAAGAAAGTAGTTGAACAATCGCATAAAAGAGCTATCGTAGTGGCTCCTACAGGTATTGCTGCAATTAATGCTGGTGGCGTTACCATTCATTCCTTCTTTCAACTGCCATTTCATCCTTTTATTCCTGGGATGAAAGTAGAATCCAAATTTGCATTTAGTAAGGAAAAACGAAATATCATTCGGACTATTGATCTATTGATAATTGATGAGATCAGTATGGTTCGAGCAGATCTTTTGGATGCCATTGATTCTGTACTACGCCGCTTTCGTGGCTCTCAAAAACCATTTGGTGGAGTTCAACTTTTGATGATTGGTGATCTACAGCAATTAAGCCCAGTCGTAACAGAAGATGAAGCAAGCCTTTTAAGCACTTATTATGAAAGCCCTTATTTCTTTAACAGTCATGCACTTAAAAGAATTCCATATCTGACTATTGAACTCAAAGACATTTTTAGGCAAGAGGATGCAGATTTCATATCAATTTTAAATGCAATAAGAGATGGAAATCCTTCTAACGATGTAATAAAAAAACTTAACACTCGTTACTTACCTGATTTTGAACCAAATAAAGATGAAGGATATATAAGACTAACAACTCATAATAACATAGCAAACAATTACAATGAACTTCAATTAGAGAAAATAGATGAGAAGTCATATAGTTTTGAAGCAGTAGTTTCTGGTAACTTTCCTGAATATTCCTACCCTACAGAATTAGTCTTGGAGTTAAAAGTTGGGGCTCAAGTTATGTTTATTAAAAATGATCCATATTTTGAACGCCGATATTATAATGGTAAAATTGGTCATATAGTTGAAATTATGGATGATATCATTTATGTGCAATGCCCTGGTGAGGATGAATCCATAGATGTAGTTCCTTTAGAATGGGAGAATAGCAAGTATACCATAAATCCAAGTACTCAAGAATTAGAAACAAAAGTAGAAGGAGTATTTAGGCAATATCCACTACGTCTAGCTTGGGCTATTACTATACATAAAAGTCAGGGGTTGACTTTTGATAAAGCAATTATTGATGCAGCACTTTCATTTGCTCCTGGTCAAGTCTATGTTGCCCTAAGTCGTTGCAGAAGTTTAGAAGGTATAGTCCTAGCCACTCCCCTACGGCAAAACTCTGTGATTACAGATTATAGAATAGAGGAATATATTGATTATCAGGAGATTGCGGCGCAAAAAAGCCTTGCACAACTTGATGCCATAAAGGAAGATTATTATAAGGAACTTCTTGGTGATTTATTTGATTTCAGAAATCTTGGAAAGCTCGAAGAAAAGATGCTTAGAGTTTGTATTGAGTTTCCAAAGGATGTTGCAGTGGGGTTAAAGCAGAGACATAATGACATTCTAAATATTTTAAATAAAAAGGTGGTTCATATAGGAGTCAGATGGCAGGGATTAATTAATAATAAGAATTTTACTGAATTAACAAGTGTGGAATTTTTAGAAAGAATTAAAAATGGCTGTGAATATTTCCTAAAAGAGATTGATGAGGCTTTTGGGGAGACATTAGAAACTTACAAAAATCTTGAACTTAGCAATAAAGAATTAGCTAAAAAATATACTGAGGCGTGGACTAACCTCAACACTGAAATAACAGAGCAAAAGCTTCTTCTAGAGTCATTGAGCACTATTAACTTTAGTACCGAATCCTATCTTAAGCTTCGTCAAAAAGCTATTTATGAGGCTTCCAACCC
>CAYFTA010000060.1:0-7281 GCA_964346015.1 uncultured Muribaculaceae bacterium
CAAGAAACTGAACATCTTCACATTTATGGAACTCAATCCAGTCGCCAGACTCAATTGCTGTTGCATTACGAGCTCTGTCTTTTTGTTTTTGAAGTTCAGTGTTAAAACCTTCAATATCAATTGTGTATCCATGTTCAGAAGCAATTAACTCAGACAGGTCTATAGGGAAGCCAAAAGTATCATAAAGTGTGAATGCATCTTCACCCTTGATGACCTTAGTGTCTTTAGCCTTTTCCAAAAGATTATCCATCAAGTGAATACCTCTGTCAAGAGTGCGCAGAAAAGCCATTTCTTCTTCTTTAATGACTCTTTCAATTAGCACTTTTTGGCTAATAAGCTCTGGATATTGCTCTCCCATATCTACAACTAGCTGATCAACTAGTCTGCATAGGAACGGCTCATTAAATCCAAGGAAGGTGTAACCATAACGAACAGCACGACGTAGAATGCGTCTAATCACATAGCCAGCTTTCACATTAGAAGGAAGTTGCCCATCTGCTATTGAAAAGCTAATCGCTCTAATGTGATCAGCAATAACGCGAATTGCTATATCTCTTTCCTGGTTTTCTCCGTATTTCAGACCTGATAACTCTTCAATTTTAGCAATCATTCCTGTAAACACATCTGTGTCATAGTTGCTCTGTTTGCCTTGAAGAACCATACAAAGACGCTCAAAGCCCATTCCTGTATCCACATTTTTATTTGGAAGAAGTTCTATTTCGCCATTTGCCTTACGGTTATATTGCATAAAGACATTATTCCAAATTTCAATCACAAGTGGATGGTCTTTGTTAACTAGTTGGCATCCAGGAATTTTAGCTCTTTCCTCATCATCTCTAATGTCCACATGAATTTCACTACAAGGACCACATGGGCCAGTATCTCCCATTTCCCAAAAGTTATCTTTTTTATTACCAAGAAGAATTCTATCCATAGGAAGATGTTTTTTCCATGCTTCCATCGCTTCCATATCTAATTCTGTCCCATCTTCTTCGGACCCTTCAAACACAGTTGCATAGAGTCTATCTTTATCTATCTTATACACTTCGGTAAGAAGTTCCCATGCCCAATCTATGGCCTCCACTTTGAAATAATCTCCAAAACTCCAGTTTCCAAGCATTTCAAACATAGTGTGGTGATATGAATCTTTACCAACCTCTTCCAGATCATTGTGTTTCCCACTAACGCGTAGGCATTTTTGACTATCACAAACCCTTGGCCATTTAGGTTTGCTATTTCCAAGAAACCAGTCTTTAAACTGGTTCATACCAGCGTTAGTAAACATAAGTGTAGGGTCATTTTTTACAACCATGGGTGCAGAAGGCACAACAACATGATCTTTTGAAGCGAAAAAGTCCAAAAAAATCTTTCTAATTTCTTTCGAAGTCATATATCATATTTTTTATTTCAATATTATATCCCATTCACATAAGCGCATTAACTTGCAAAAATAATAACTTTTTTTGCAAAAAAGAGTATATTTGCACGATGTCGACATTTAAAAAGTATATTTTCAACCCTGAGACCTTGTCTTATGAGGTAAAAGAGGAGGCCAAGTTCCCACGTTGGCTTATCTCTCTTTTGCTTTTTGTGGCTTCTGTACTCTTGTCAGTATTCTATTTTTGGATTTATACTTCAGTTCTCGGCTTTGAACTTCCAAAGACAACTTTATTGAAAAAAGCTAATACTGAACATATTTCTCGTGTTGAGTTAATAAATAGGCAGTTGGATGAATATTCTGAAGTTTTGGAGATAGTGAGGATGAGAGATGATAATATTTATCGTTCGATGTTTGGACTAAGTGAGATTCCACTCAAAGTGAGAAATGCAGGCTTTAGTGGTGCAAATAGATATTTGGATTATGAAGGGTTAGATGAAAATGGTTATCTAGAAAAAACAGTTCGTCGCTTGGATGTTTTGCTTAAAAAAACTTACGTCCAAAGTAAGTCTTTCGATGAGGTAGCGCAACTTTCAAGACATGCAGATAATATGGCAACTTGTATTCCTGCTATTGCACCAATGTATCCTGATACTAGAAGATATAGATTTTCTAGTGGTTTTGGTTATAGACGAGACCCTTTTACAGGTGCTCTAGATAGACATACTGGGGTAGATTTTGCTATGAAAAATGGCACTAATATTTACTCTACAGGGGATGGAGTAGTTTCATCTATTAGTTATAATTTTAGGGGTTATGGGCGTTCTGTAATTGTTGATCATGGTTTTGGTTATAAGACTAGATATGCTCATATGAAATCAATAGCCGTGGTTGAGGGACAGGAAATTAAGAGAGGGACTTATTTGGGAGAATCTGGTAATACAGGGCGTTCGTCAGGGCCACATCTTCATTATGAGGTAATATATAGGGGCAACTTTGTTAATCCTATGAATTTCATGGATTTAGATATACCGCTAGATGAATATTCAAAGATTATAAATACAGAAACAAGTAAGAGTGGGCAAGTGGAATTACACCCATCGCATAGGAATAAAAAATAGTTATGGCGTCTTTAGAATTTGATCCTAAAAAATTTATTTTCGGAAAAACGAAGTCTTCTCCGTGGCCTTTCCTACGCAGACTTCTTATATTCCTAATTGTGTCCATATCTATGACTATTTTTTATTATGCCATATTTGCTCTTTTCTTTAGTACGGATACGGAGAAAAAGCTCCAAAAGCAGTTAAAAGCATATAAATCAGAATTGCCAAAGCTAGAGAATAATAAAAAAATGCTTGAGGAAGCACTTGAGCAGTTACAGATTAGAGATAATGCTATATATGAGCAAATTTTCCACACTCCAGCACCCCAAGTAGACCCAGAGTCTTCCATAGATTATCTTTATGGTATTGGTACAATTCAAGATGAAGATCTAGTACTTTACTCTCAATTTAGATTAAAGTTTATGGAATCTTCTGCGAGTAGAGTTGAAGAAAATTTTAAATATATATGCCAAAAACTAGTTGACTCATCGACTATATTTCCACCACTTACTTCACCTATAAAGGATTTATCTTTTTCACAAGTTGGAGCTTCTATAGGAGAAAAAATAAATCCTGTTTATAAAGTGCCTGTAACCCATAATGGCCTAGACTTAATAACTCCTGTAGGTGAGCCAGTATATGCATCAGCAGACGGAAAAGTATTGGATATTATTCGTTCTAAAAAAGGTCTAGGGAATATAGTGAGCATAAAACATGAAGGAGGTTATGTGACTAGATATGCCCCTTTAGCAGATATAAGAGTGAGAAAGGATGCAAATGTGAAAAGGGGAGATTTATTAGGTCAAATAGGCTTAACAACTCAGTCTTATGCTCCACATCTTCATTATGAAATTATAAAAGATTCAGTAGTTGTGGATCCAGTAAATCATTTATTTGTTTCTGTGGACCCAAAAGAATATATTAATATCCTAATAATGTCGATAAATACAGGTCAATCGATGGATTAAAAGTTGCTGAATATGAATAAATTATTTTACTCTATTGGTGAGATTGCCGAAATCCTAGGTGAAAGCACATCTTTGGTGCGCTTTTGGTCAAATTCCTTTCCAAAATATATAAAACCAAAAAGGAATAAAAAGGGTAATAGAATGTTTACTCCAGCTGATGTAGAAACATTCAAACAAATCCATGTCTTAGTTAAAACTGAGGGATTAACTTTAGACGGAGCTGCCAAAAGATTGAATGAAGATAGAAAAGGGACAGCTGATAAAACTAAGGTATTGAGTTCTCTAAGGGCTGTTAAAGCGCAACTTTTGGAGATTAGGAAATCATTGTAATTATGAAAGTAAAGGATATAATAAATGTAATAGAGGATTTTGCACCTCTAAATATTCAGGAAGAATGGGATAATAGTGGTCTAATAGTTGGTTCTCCCAATGATGAAGTTAGTTCGATTCTTCTTGCTTTGGATTGCACGCCAGATTTAGTAGATGAAGCTATATCTCATGGAGTGAATATGATAATTACGCATCATCCACTTATTTTTAAAGGAATAAAAAAGATTAATCCAGAAGACCCAGTAGGCTTATCAGTAATTAAAGCAATTTCTGCTGGTATTTCAATTTATTCTGCTCACACCTCAATAGATAAAGTTATAAAAGGCGTAAGTGGAGCTATGGCAGAGAGATTAGGTTTAGAAAATATTGAGATTTTGGATGATGAAGGAGAAGGTTATGGACTTGGAGTAGTTGGCGAATTGCCACAAGAATTATATGCTAAAGAGCTAATTACCTTAGTAAAAGAAAAATTTTTATTAAAAACATTAAAATCGTCTCGTCCTATTGAGGGAAAAATAAAAAAACTCGCAATGTGTGGTGGTTCAGGCTCTTCTTTAATCTCGAAAGCTAAAGCCAGTGGTGCGCAGGCATATATATCAGCAGATATGTCTTATCATCATTTTGTCACTCAAGATGATTTTATGATTATGGATATAGGACATTATGAAAGCGAAATTGAAATAGTTGAAGTTTTATATTCCTTGTTAAAGAAAAATTTTCCTAACTTTGCAGTTCGCATTACAGAGAATATTTATAGTAACCCGATATTTTATTTTTAAGCAATATGGCTAAAAAGATTAAACCAATCGAAACACCGATTGATAAAAGAGAAACATTTATTTCTATTCAGAGAAATTTCGCTGACTCAGACATGTCAGTAGAAGAGAAATTAAAAATCCTTTATGATTTACAAAAGGCTGATACAGACATTGATAAGATTATTCTCGAAAGAGGAGAACTTCCAATGGAAGTAGAAAACTTAGAAGCAGAGGTGGCTAAACTCAAACAAGAAGTTGAAAGCGTCGCTAATCAAATAGAGGAATTTAATAACTCTATATCTGACAAAAAGCATAAGATTTTTGAATATGAGAATCAGATTGCTAAATATCAAAATCTTCTTGAAAATATAACAAACAGTCGAGAGTACGATTCACTTAACAAAGAAATTGAAAACTTAAATCTAGAAAGGGATATCGCAGACAAGTATATTGGTGAAAAGACAGAATTAATCAAGGAGAAGGAAGATGAATTAGAGGATCTTAAAAAGTTAGTAGGAATTAGACTTGATGACCTTGCTGCTAAAAAAGAAGAACTTGCAGTCATAGTTGAGTCGACAGCAAAGGTGGAAGAAAAGCTACGTGCTCGCAGAGAAGAATGTGCTGCTAAAATAGATGCTAGAACTATGAGCGCATACGAGCGTATTAGAATGAGCAATAATAACCGTCTTGCAGTAGTTGCTGTTTTCAATGGAGACTCATGTGGTGGTTGTTTTAGTACTATTGTTCCTCAAAGACTTATTGATATTGCTTCTAATAAAAAACTGATTATTTGTGAGCACTGCGGTAGAATCCTAGTAAATGCAGACTTTGAATAATTATGGCAGAAGAAGTACGGAAAAAAACATCTAAAAAGAAAGAACAAACAGTCAATTTGGATTCCGTAGAGCTTGAGATGGCAAAAGTGCCTCCTCAGGCTCTTGATGTCGAAGAAGCTGTCTTAGGTGCACTCCTGATTGAACCAAATTGTGTTGATGAAGCAATGGATGAGTTAACTCCTAGTTGCTTTTATCAAGAGAAACATAGGATGATTTTTGAGGCAATGCGTTCTTTGGTTAATGAACATATTGCTTTAGACTTATTGTCTGTTTCTCAAAAGCTTCTTACTAATGGTAATTTAGAAAAAATAGGTGGTTCCGTTGCTTTAGCTAAGCTTTCACAAAAAATTGGAGCGGCTGCTCATGTGGAGTATTACATCAAGATTCTTAAGCAGAAAAGTATTCAAAGAGAATTAATAACAGCTTCTTATGATATTTTAAAAGCAGCTTATGATCCTTCTGTTAATGTAGACGTTCTTATAGATACTTCTCAAACTAAGATTTTCAATGCTATCCAAAGTAATATTAAACGTGATGTTCAAGAAGTAGGAAAAGTTGTAGGTATGGCTATTGATGATATAGCTAGACTTCAAGACTCTCCTGGTTTAAGTGGAGTTCCTTCTGGATTTATAACTTTGGATAAAATAACTCTCGGATGGCAACCCTCAGACCTTATCATACTTGCCGCTCGACCTTCTGTTGGTAAAACTGCTCTAGTACTTAATTTTGCACGAAATGCAGCCATAGATCATAATATGCCTGTTGCATTTTTCTCCTTAGAGATGCCAGCCATTCAGTTGGTTAAACGTATGATGGTTACAGAAACTCAGCTCAGTGCAGATAAAATTAAAGGAGGAGAGAAGCTTTTACCTTATGAGTGGAAGCAACTTGAGATGCGAGTTAAAGATTTAATTAGTGCTCCTTTGTACATAGATGACACTCCTTCTCTTCCTGTAATGGAATTTCGCTCTAAAGTTAAAAGACTTGTTACTCAAAAGGGTGTACGTTTAGTAATTGTGGACTATTTGCAGTTAATGCAGGGACCACCAGAATCACGTACCTTACGTGAGCAAGAGGTTGCAGCTATTTCTCGCACCCTTAAGGCAACAGCTAAAGAAATGAATGTTCCAATTATAGCTCTATCTCAGCTTTCACGTCAATCAGAGCAACGTACTGGTGGAAGTAAAAGACCACAATTAACTGACCTTCGTGAATCTGGATCTATTGAGCAGGATGCTGATATGGTGCTTTTCATCCATCGATATGATTACCAAGGTTTGTCTGATAACCCAGAAGATGAAGGTAGAACTCAGCTAATCATCGCTAAGCATAGGAATGGTTCAATTGGCGATATAGACTTGCGATTTATTAGTAATGAGGTTAGATTTGTGGATATGGCAGATTCTCTAATGAATCAAGCCTCTTCTATGACCTATTCATCAGCTATGAACGAAGAGTCTCCTTTTGGAGGTGGCAATGATTTTATAAATACAGATTTTGAGATGTAATGAAAAGAAATGTATTTTTTTTCGTTTTCATAGTCATAATGCTTTCTTCTGGAAATGTTACGACAGGTCAGACTAAAGCTATAACTCAAAATCAACCTCAAAAAACATCACCAACTAAAAAATGTATTCCCACAAGGCATAAAGATAAGACTCAACTGGCTTTTAAGTCAGGTGAAACATTATATTTTACTATGCATTACAATTGGGGAATTATAAACTCAGATGTAGGGAGCGCTACAGTTGTATTAGACAGTACTAGTTACAACGGCATACCTGTTTATCACACTTCGGTGAAAGGGCGCACAACTCCTTTATATGATTTTTTTTTCAAAGTGAGAGAGGATTTTCAGTCTTGGTTTACTGTTAATGAGTTGCGTCCTATGAAATTTACTAGAAATAC
>CAYFTA010000061.1:0-6964 GCA_964346015.1 uncultured Muribaculaceae bacterium
TCGTCAAAAGCACTAATTACCTTATTTCTCTGTCCGGGTGTAACCGGTTTGAATTTTCTTACTGCCATTGCTTCTTACCCTTAAATATGTTCATAAAAATCTATCTTATCATCACTTGCTAAAGTTACAAATGCTTTTTTGTAATGATTTGTACGACCCTTTAACAAACCTGACTTAGTATAACGAGATTTTCTCTTACCATAGTATATAGCTGTATTTACATCTAATACTGTCACGTTATACTTTTGTTCTACTGCAGACTTAATTTGGAGCTTATTAGCTCTACGATCTACAATAAAACCATAGCGGTTCAACTTTTCGCCCAGAACCGTCATTTTCTCTGTTACTACTGGCTTAATTATAATTTCCATTGCTCTATCGATTTAACGTTTAATTCTTGAAGCTAGGATATCCTGTACACCATCAACAAGTACCAATGAATATGAATTCATGATAACATAAGTGTTGAGTTCATCTACTGTGATAACCTTAACCTCAGGAAGATTACGTGACGAAAGGTAAATATTAGAAGAATTCTCTGGAAGTACAAATAAAACTTTTCTATCACCAGCCTTAATATTTTTAAGAATCTGGCTAAACTCTTTAGTTTTAGGAGCTTCCATTGTAAAAGGTTCAACTACTACGATAGCATTCTCTTTTGCTTTATATGAAAGAGCAGAGAATTTAGCAAGTTGTTTTAATTTCTTATTTAATTTCTTACGATAAGAACGTGGCTGTGGGCCAAAAATTGTGCCACCACCAACAAAAATACCAGCCTTAATACTACCGTGACGTGCGCCACCAGAACCTTTTTGACGAATAATTTTCTTAGTACTATACGCAACCTCATTACGATTTTTTGTTTTCGCTGTTCCCTGACGTTGATTAGCTAAGTATTGCTTAACATCGAGGTAGATTGCGTGGTCATTTGGTTCAATACCAAAGATGTTCTCATCAAGAACAACCTTTTTTCCGGACTCTGATCCGTCAATTTTGTAAACTGACAATTCCATACCTTAATCCTCCAAAATTACATAAGAACCCTTTGCTCCTGGCACCGAGCCCTTAACAACAATAAGATTATTCTCAGGCATAATCTTGATAACCTCTAGGTTGAACACCTTAACTCGTTGATTACCCATTTGTCCTGCCATGCGCTTTCCTTTGAAAACACGTGCAGGCCAAGCAGATGCTCCGATTGAACCAGGAGCACGAAGTCTGTTGTGCTGACCGTGAGAAGATTCACCTACTCCAGAGAAGCCATGACGCTTAACAACGCCCTGATAGCCTTTACCTTTAGAAGTACCAACAACAGTAACGAGAGTACCTTCTGCAAAAACATCTGAGAGTGTTAGAGTGTCACCTAGCTTAAGATCCTGAGGAAAATCTGCTTCAAACTCTACAAGCTTACGCTTAGGTGTGGTTCCTGCCTTTTTGAAATGGCCCATTAGAGCCTTGCTGGCGTGCTTTTCTGTAGTTTCGTCATAGGCAAGCTGTACGGCGGCATAACCATCATTTTCAACCGTACGAATTTGCGTAACAACACACGGACCAGCCTCAATAACTGTGCATGGGATATTTTTCCCATCAGCACTAAAAACGGAAGTCATTCCGATTTTTTTTCCAATTAATCCAGGCATTGGTTTTTGTTTAATTAATTGATAATAAAATACTTAAATCCCGACTTATTTTTTTGCGGGTCGCAAATATACGACTATTATTTTAATTTTCAATGATTTATAAAAACTTTTTTATGAAAAACATGTGTTTTAGAGGCTTAAAATTTAGTATAAACAGTGTGTGAAAGTCTTTGTAAGAAAATATTTACGTATATTTGTATGATAATATAATTGCATCGTATGATTTTACAAATTTTTGGTTTTCTCAATCTATCTTTTACAGATATTCTGGATATAATTTTATTGGGCGTCATTATCTTTTTAGGTTTCAAATGGATAAGGGGCTCTTCTGCAATGAGTATTTTCATCGCCATTATTTCTCTTTACATCATAAGGGTCATTGTTAGCGCCATGAACATGAAGTTAATGAGTGCAATTATGGGAACCTTGCTTGACGTGGGAGTGATCGCTCTGATTATAATTTTCCAACCTGAAGTCAGGCGTTTCTTAACTAATCTGGGAAATAAATATCAGACCATGAATAAAGGTGGAAAATTTCTAGGCAAAATTATTAGTGGGGATGAGGATATTGTAACTGATGATGCTGTAAATGAAATTAGTGAGGCGTGTAGAAGAATGTCTGAATCGAAAACTGGAGCTCTAATTGTACTTGCACGTAAAGCATCACTTGAAAGTACCATAAGTACGGGAGATATAATCGATGCTGCCATTCATAGGAGGCTTATAATGAGTTTATTCTTCAAAAACTCTCCTTTACACGATGGTGCTATTATACTCAGGAACAACAGAATAATTGCAGCTCGCTGCACGCTTCCCATTACGGAAAAGCGAAATGTTTCTGCACGGTATGGCATGCGACACAGAGCAGCAATGGGTATAACAGAGGAAACAGACGCAGTAGCAATTGTAGTATCAGAGGAGACTGGTCATATTTCATTGGCTAAAAATGGGAAAGTCTCAAGAATTAAAAACATTAATGAACTTAAACTTTTATTGAGAGGACAATCAAATGATTGATAATCGTCTAGAGCAAAAGCTTGGTTTTGACAGAATTAGGAATATAATTGCAAATAAATGTTCCACTACATATGCCACCGAAAGGACGGCTCAGGAGGAGTTTTCTACAAAAGCAAAAGAGATTAGAAAAAGGCTATTACTTACAGACGAGATGCGCCTAATAATGATGTTTGAGGACAGCTTCCCTTCTGGAGGTTTTATTGATTGCTTAGATTTCTTAAAACCCCTTGAAAATCCATCTTCCTCAATAGATCTCATTTCACTTAGAAAATTAAAAACAATGTTAGACACCCTAAAGAAGGTTATAAACTTCTTTAAGAGTGTTAGGGATGGAATATATCCAAACCTAAAAAGAATGTCTGCTTCTATATTGTTTTTTCCACATGTTCAGCAAAAAATTGACTCAATAATTGATAGATATGGAGAGATAAAAGACAGTGCTTCTGATGAGCTATATGAAATTAGAAAAGAACTTAAAGGTGCAGAGAGTGCCATCTCAAAAAGAATGAGTGCCATATTAAAAAGGGCACAAGAAGAAGGCATAGTAGATGGAGATACGAGCATTACTGTGCGAGACGGAAAAATGCTCATCCCTGTATCTGCTGCAAATAAAAAGAGAATACCAGGATTCATATATGATGAGTCTTCAACTGGAAAAACCTCCTATGTAGAACCAGCAGAGGTTGTAGAACTAGATAATAAGATTAAGGAATTACGTTTTGCTGAGCAAAGGGAAATAGTTAAAATTCTATTTGAATTTAGCGAATATCTACGTCCTTACTTGGATGATATCATGAAAGCTTCGGCTTATCTGGGAGAAATTGATTTCATAATGGCTAAAGCACAAGTTGCTTTGGATTTTATAGCAGGCATGCCCATTATTTCTGAAAATGGAGAGTTGAATCTACGAAAAGCAAGGCATCCATTACTAGAAAAGGCATTAAAGAAAGAAAAAAAAGAAATAGTTCCACTTACTGTTCAACTCTCTCCTCAAAAACATATTGTATTAATTTCTGGCCCTAATGCTGGAGGTAAATCAGTGTGTTTGAAAACAGTTGGGCTACTTCAATATATGTTCCAGTGGGGCATGCTCATCCCTACTTCTGAAACATGTGAGCTGCCTATTTTTGAACAAATCATGGTCGATATAGGTGATGACCAATCTATTGATAATGATCTTAGTACCTATAGCTCCTTTCTTCGCAACATGAAAGAAATGATGCAGAAGGCCAATGATAAAACTTTAGTTTTAATTGATGAGTTTGGTTCTGGTACGGAGCCAACTGCTGGTGGAGCTATTGCCGAAGCTTTGCTTAGCGAATTTGACTCTAGAGGTGTGTATGGGGTTATTACAACCCACTATACTAATCTTAAGCTCTATGCTTCCAAACGAGAGACTGGTGTTATAAATGGAGCCATGATGTTTGATGTAAAGAACATTGCTCCTATGTTTGTTCTTGAAATTGGTTTGCCAGGAAATTCCTTTGCTTTTGAGCTTGCACGAAAAATGGGGCTCCCAGAAAAGATTGTAAAAGATGCTGAAACTAGGGCTGGTGAAGAGTTTGTGGGTATTGAAAGGAATTTACGCAAGATTGCTCGAAACAGGAAAGCTCTAGATGAGAAACTTGAAAAAATCAAACATACAGACAGGACTCTTGATAATATTACTGATAAATATCAAAAAGAGTTATTGGAGATTAAGCAATTAAGAAAAGAGGTTTTGGATCAGGCCCATAAAGAGGCAGAAGAAATAGTAAAGGGTGCAAATCGCAAGGTTGAAAAAACTATAAAAACCATAAAGGAGTCTCAAGCAGGCAAAGAAGAAACTAAGGAGGCAAGAAAAGAATTGCAAGATTTTATGTCCTTGCTAACTCAACAAAAAACGGACGAGCAAAAGGCTAAGGATGATTATATAGAAAAAAAGATTCGCCAGATTGACGAAAGGCGAGAGAGAAAACAGAAAAGGAAGGCAGAAAGAGCCGATGAAAATACTCGCAAACAACAACTAGCAGAACAAGCAGAGCAGGAAAGGCTCCAAGCTTTCAGAAAAGCACCTTTACAAGTTGGAGAAAAAGTAAGAGTTAAAGCAAATGGAATGGTGGGTGAAGTTGCCCAAGTTTCAGCAAAGACTGTTGTTGTGAATATTGGCAATATTAGTAGCAAAATGTCGCCCAATAAACTTGAAAGAATTACTTCTAACGAGTTTAAGACTGCTCTCAAGGAAACTAGCAGACCTGTTAGCTTGATTAAGGTTGACTCTTCTGTTTCTCAAAGAAAACTGAACTTTAGTCCAGAGATTGACCTTAGGGGAGAAAGAGTTAATGATGCTATAGAAAAGTTGATGAAATATTTAGACGATGCCATCATGTTGAATGTATCCAATGTGAGGATTATTCATGGAAAAGGAACTGGTGCTTTGAGAGAGGAAATTCAAAAATTTGCCAGAAGCACCCCTGGAGTGGCTGCAGTAAGGGATGAACATATACAATTAGGAGGAACAGGAGTTACTTTGATTGATTTTGAGTGATGTCGAGTAAAAGCAAATTAGGTCAGGAGGGAGAAGAGCTTGCTTGCAAATATCTTCAAGAAAATGGACATGTGATTTTGGAGAAAAATTATAGAAGTGGACATTTAGAAATAGATATAATATCATTTGACAATAAAGGATTGCATTTTGTTGAGGTGAAAACAAGGGTAAATCCCGTTGCAGAACCAGAAGAGGCAGTGAATGCTATTAAACAGAAACGCCTAGCTAAGGCAGCTCAACAATATTTAAGAAAGAGTAAAAATCCTTTGATTTTTGATGCCGAATGTTTTTTTGATATCATTGCAATTAGTTTTTGTGGGAATAAAATGGAATTAAAATATTTCCCTGAAGCCTTTATACCGATGTACTACTGATTGCCGTGCTGAGAAACCATATAACCTTAATATTTTGAAAACCATATTGATATAATACATAAACTTATGAACCAAAATAGATATTGCGTAATTATGGCAGGAGGAGCAGGTACAAGGCTTTGGCCTATGAGTAGAAACGATAGGCCCAAGCAATTCCTAACCATAATGAACACGTCAAAATCATTTATCCAAACAACTTACGATAGGTTCAAGAAAATTTTACCTGCTGAAAACATCATCGTTATTACTGGTGAAAAATATGCTGCCCTGGTTAGGGAACACTTACCAGATCTTGATGAAAAAAATCTTCTTTTAGAACCTTATAGCAGAAATACAGCAATTTGTATTGCCTATGCTACATACACTTTACTAAAAAGAGATTCAAAGGCAAGAATTGTAGTTAGTCCTGCTGACCACCTGATTTTCGATGAATCAGAATTCATTGATACAATTAACAAAGCATTTGATGCAATAGAAGAAAAAAATGTCCTGATGACTTTGGGTGTTATCCCTCAAAGAGCTGATACAAATTACGGTTATATTCAAGCAACGGGAGGAAAGGCTGCTCTATTAAATTCTGTTCCTGTACCAGTAAAGACATTCACAGAAAAACCAAATAAAGAGCTTGCAGAAATTCTTATTAGCACAGGTGAATTTTTCTGGAATTCTGGAATTTTTGTATGGAGGGGGAAGACCATAAAAGATGAACTGGAAAAACACCTTCCAGAGCTTAGATTGCTATTTAGAGGCTGGGAAAACGCCCTTGGCAGCCCTCTCGAAAAAGATTTTATTCTTAAGGCCTATGCAGATGCTAGCAATATTTCTATTGACTATGCAGTAATGGAAAAAACTGATAAAGCGTGGATTTTTCCAGTAAAATTTGATTGGGCAGATATAGGTAGTTGGGATTCACTATATGAGTATAGCACCAATAAGGACTCCAAAGGGAATGTGTGCTTTTCTAAGAAGAAGTTATTAGAGGGCACCTCTAACACGATGATAGTAATGGATGACAAAAAGAAGTTAATTGCTATCAAAGGGCTAGAAGATTATTTGGTAATTGACACAGAAGACGCCCTTGTCATCTGCCCTAAAGATGGTAAGAACTTTAAGGAATTCGTTGCAAATATTGCAATGCCTGAGTACGAAAAATTTAGATAGAAAGTTGGGCTAAAAAACTACACTTTTCAAATAAAGAGTATATTAGTCTAACATGCTATTAAACTCCTCTAAAATTGTTGTAGCTAGCTCTGAATTTTCACGGTACTGAGCTAGGGCAATTAGATGTTCTATGTAGGACTTCACTTGTTTGAATTCGCTTTCAGTGTATGGAAAGTGAACAAGATAGAAGTTGGCAGACTGGAGTAAAGCAGGATAGAACCTATTAATTAAGTCTTCGGCCTTAT
>CAYFTA010000062.1:0-4510 GCA_964346015.1 uncultured Muribaculaceae bacterium
ATTCTTTTATTCGTTAAGTTAATCATTGAAGGGGCTCTTATGTGCCCCTTTATTGATTTAGAGAGATTTAGATAATTGTACTAGTTCATCACCAAGGCCGATTGTGTAACCTTGGGAGAAAAATACTACTCTATTAAAGGTGTCTGCAACTACCACTAAAGGTAAGTGGCCACTTTTATTTAATTTCATTTCTTTTGCTATTTCTTCTCTAATTTTTTCAGAAGCATCCACGCCAAAACTTACAGTAGCAGGAAAATTATAATGCTCAAGTTTACATTTCTCATAATCAGCCTGAGATGCAAATAAAACCAATATAGGCCTTCCCCAAGCTTCTAATTCTTTTGCAGCGACAGAAATATCCATAAAAGCATGATTTGTCGGCTCTGTACCGTGGTCTGCAAGAATCACAGCAAAATAACCCCTTCCTGTGGTCGCTAGTATAGAAGATTCTACAAATTGAGTTTCAAGGTTATTACCTTGTTCTTTAGAACTTTCTAAAATCTGAACTGATGGAACTGGCTTCATATATTTAGCTTCTGAATCAAAGCTACCTATTACTCGAATCTGCGAAGCATCATCACGTACTTTCAATTCCACAGTGCTTGTTTTTCCTTCTTCTACTGTAAAAAACTCAGCATCAGCGCAAACATTACCACCCGACATTCTAGACCCACTTGTAAGCATATAATACCCCGCATCTATTTCTCCCGCGTCTTTAAACATACTAGACCAAGTAGCTCCTCTAGGGTAAGATAATGTCTTAAAACTTCCATTTTCAAAACGAGAAATTGTAAAATGAGTTGAATACTTTGGATCATCAAGCATAGGTATTTCATCGTACTTTAATCTTAATTTTCCTTTAGGTGAAACAACTTGTTCTTTAGCATCAAAATCAACAGTATATTCTAATCCATTATTCTTATACTTCACATCTCCATTAACAACATCCTTCCAAGCGCTTACTCCAAATGTCCTACACATAGCCACAAAGAAAATTTCCCTTGAATATTTATCCGCTAATTTAGTTTCCCAAACCCTATCTGGTCGAACCTGTATATAAGGAAGGCTAATTTCATCCAAAATTTTAAGATTTTCTGTACACCAAGTTACAAGATTTGCTGGATCTTGTTTAATGGCTTCTGATAACTCTAATGGCACATTTTTAAGTAAATAGCCTCTAAAATCTGACAAAAGTTCTGTAAATACACGTGGACATAGCACAGTTGCCACATCGACGCTGTCTGGTGTATTATAAAGATGGTCATCAAGCACAGACTTAGGTGTATCCATCAAATCTTTCTTAGAAACAGACTCCAATAAATCAAGAGCACGCTCTCCAGAATCTTTAGAAACTGCTTCTCGAACAAATTGTTCTATCTCTTTATAGTTACCTCTAGAAGTTATCATAATTTCAGTTACTCTATCCTTAGGAAGTAACAAGGAGTCAGCGAAAGCTTCAGCTCTTTCAGCCGTCCAGAATGTTGCAACATAGGCATTTCTCAACGAATCTTCATAGGCCATTCTCTCTTTATTTCTTTCTATTTGCTCTGTTGTAAGCTCTGGAAGAATCGCCTCTTCAACAGGTGGAATAATCTCATACTTAAGATGTCTAAATTTAGATCCCTTTTCTTTATTTAGAACTATAGTAAGTTCCTTATCCTTACCAAAAGTTGCCTTTGAAAAGCCAAACTTTGACCCATTATGAGCATAAATCATCATATCACCAAGTCCTGCCTTCAAGAAAGCCTTAGCATCCTTATCAACCGCCTTTGTAACAACTGGATGAAATGTAGAGTAATTATATATTCTGAACTCCACAGTCGCATCTTTTGCTGGACTTCCATCAGCATTTTTTACTAAAACATCCATCCTAGCAGCTTTAGGAGCATAATTCTCAATAACGTTGATTTCAGTATACAAAGGTGTTTTTTTAACTACTTCTTCTGGACCATCATAATTACCAAATACATTGGTATGCATCAATAATCCCCTACTAGCTGGAGCATTAAACCATCCCAAATTCAATACAGGTTCTGGTTCGCAAGCTCCTAAAAAATACCATTCTCCATCAACCCAAGCCTCAACCCAAGCGTGATTACTATCTGTATGGGCCCATCTAGGAGTATAGACTTGTCTTGCTGGAATACCAACAGAACGTAAAGCTGCTACTAACAAAGTCGATTCTTCACCACATCTTCCATAAGCAGTCTTAATTGTCGCTAAAGGAGAACTAGTTCTAGAATCAGTTGGCATATAAATAACTTTTTCGTGGCACCAATGGTTAACCTCAAGTACAGCATCATACATAGAAAGATGCTTAACCCTTGGCGCTAATTCTTCATAAAAACATACTCTTGACTCATCTAGGTTCTCATTATTTACCCTTACAGGCAAGATAAAATGCCTAACTTCTCTTTCTGGAATAGTCTTACCCCAAGGCATTCTCTTAAGAGCCAGTTGAGTAAGCCTATAATTGTCTAAGTAGAATTTCACTGGATGATTCAAAATATCTCCAAGTGGCATATAAGCATATAGAAATGTAAGAGCTTCTTTTTCAGTTTTTGATAATGAAAATGCGTCAAGATCAATACCTGCTTGTCTAAGAATAGTATCTCTTTGAGTAAAATCCTCATTTACAATTTGCCTATACACTTTATCTGAAATAAAATGTCCACCACAAGCCGTAAAAAGCATTGCGGGTATAATAAAACGCCATATAAGTTTTAGCATATTATGTGAGTTTAATTCTTATGATATTTTTTGTGGTAGCTCCTACCTTATATTTGTCATCTATTCTAAGACCTAATACAGCAGCTACTCGCAAATGACTGTCCTGGTTATCAAGGATTAAAGCCTTTTTCTTTTCTTCTATATCTAACTTACAATCTGTAAAAAGATCTGAGACTTTTTTCTTACCCTTCATCCCTAAAGGTTGTAGCCAATCTCCTTCTCGCCAGTTTCTAATTAAAAATGGGAACTTTAGCTTTTCAGCATCAAAAATTTGTTCTCCTTCTGGCTGCTTAAAAGATTTATTCTCATTCCATGTTTCAATTGAAATATTCACATCAACACCTGCAATGGAAAACTTTCCTGGGCCTTCTACTTCAACCTTAAAATTTTCTATTTCTAATGCTATAGGCTTAACAATTAAAGCAGATGAACTCAAATAAAGCATATAATCTTTTGCAAAAAATTGCTTACCAGATTTTGTCTTTTTAGATTTTAAAAGTGTCCCCAAAGAAGAAATTACTGAAGAATTAAAGCCATAAGGTTCAAGCGCACGATAAAGAATATACTCCCAATCTTCTAAGCTTAAAAGTTGAACCCTGTCAATATAAATGCCCCCCTCCTGCTTTGTAAGACATTTGAAAATATTTGCTTCATAATATTTTGATAAAATACTTTCTGCCTGAGAAAAATATTTCATCTCAACATTTAAAGTCCTTATAAAAGAAGGATTTATCTTTGAAAAAATAGGAAATACCTCATTTCGAATACGATTACGCTTATATTCTGATTGATAATTAGTCCTATCATCACGATATTTTACTTTATGCTTGAAAGCATAGCCCTCAATCTGCTTCCTTGTAAATCCTAATAAAGGTCTAAACAAAGTAAGTCCTTCAGAATATGGAGCTTGAGACCTTGTGGTCATGCCCGTTAAGCCTTTAACTCCTGAACCTCTTAACAAGTTAAGAATCAATGTTTCAGCATTATCATTTGCATTATGTGCTGTTGCCAAAGTCTTAAATCCATACTTTGTCGCCAACTCATTGAACCATGTATAGCGAAGCTCACGTGCTGCCATTTCAATACTTATTGAATTATCTTTTGCATATTCAACGGTATTGAAGCAAATTTTATAAAAAGGGATATTATTATCTTTAGCCCAAGTTTCAACTAAGAGCTCATCAGCATCACTATCTTCTCCTCTTAAAGAGAAATTACAATGAGCAATGGCAAACTTGGGTTTCAATGAAGAATGCAAAAAAAGTTCGGCCATAACCATCGAGTCTACTCCACCGCTAACTGCAAGTAGGAGTGGAAACTCTACTTTCAAATCTTTATCAAACTTTTTCTGCATAATTTTTAGCTTTATGCAAGCTTATATCTATTTTTTTCCTGCTATTGTATAAGTAAATCCAAATGCTAAAGATTCTCTGAACTGAACTCTCCTCTTACCATCTAATCCCTGTTCTATATCCTTATCTGTCTGAATAATAACCTTAGGATCATATACTAAGTTAGTTAATATAGTGAAAGAAAAATATTTAGCAAGCTTCCAATCAAACCTATTATCCCAGTTGACACGGAGCTCTTGTGGCTTATCTAGGTAATTTGAGAAAAGAACTAATTGAGTAGAATATTTTATGTTATCATTAACAACAACTGTTATATCTGTCTTCAACTGAGCACCAAACTCAAAACGGGCTGCTCTATAAGCAGTTCCATCTGCTATAGCATCAATATACTCTTGAAGAGTTGGATCCATTTCCTTAAACTCTTTCTT
>CAYFTA010000062.1:4610-6940 GCA_964346015.1 uncultured Muribaculaceae bacterium
ACATTTATCTGTGTTTTTAGACCCATGTTCCAATACTTAGGTTTTTCAACCTTTGGCTCTTCCTCTGGTGCTGCTGTTATGACTTGTGAAGCTGTTGCTACAGCCTGCTGCACCTCTGTTAATTCTTGTCCAAACAGCGTCACTGTTACTGTTGATAGGACGAAAAGTAAAATTAATTTTCTCATTTTTTAATATCTTAAATTTTAAAATCCTATTTAATATGAGATAGCAAATACTACTCTTTGTTTAGAAGGTTTTCCTGAATAAATACATTTTCCTTCTTCTTCACAAACAACGCTATCTACTGGTATACAACGAATTGTAGCCTTTGTTTCCTCTTTGATTGCCTTCTCTGTTTCAGTTGTCCCGTCCCAATGGCAAAGGAGGAAGCCACCTTTTTCAATCTCTACCTTAAAATCCTCCCAAGAATCTACTTTACGAGTATTCTCATCTCTAAATGCTAGAGCTTGAGCGTATATATTCTCTTGAATATCATCAAGAAGTTTAGAGATCTGCTCACTCGCTCCTTCTGCTGGAATTGACTCCTTAGTTAAAGTATCACGACGAGCAACTTCAACTGTTCCATTCTTAACATCGAAGCCCCCCATTGCAATTCTTAATGGTACACCCTTAAGTTCCCATTCAGCAAACTTAAATCCAGGACGTAAAGTGTCACGGTCATCAATCTTAACCGAATGTCCTTTTGCCTCAAGTTCTTTTTTAAGAGCCTGCATTCTCTCAAGTATAGTGCTATTTACTTCTTCATCTTTTCCCACGATTGGAACCATAACTACCTGAATAGGAGCAAGTTTTGGTGGAAGCACAAGTCCGTGGTCATCTCCATGGGTCATTACAAGAGCACCCATCAAACGAGTAGAAACTCCCCAAGAAGTTGCCCATACATACTCTTCCTCACCTTCTTTATTTGTGAATGTAACATCAAAGGCTTTTGCAAAATTTTGACCCAAAAAGTGAGACGTTCCCGCTTGCAATGCCTTTCCATCCTGCATCATAGCTTCAATAGTCATAGTATCAAGCGCTCCAGCAAATCTCTCATTAGGACTCTTATGCCCCACAACTACTGGGATAGCCATAAAGTTACGAGCAAAGTCAGCATAGACATTTACCATTTTCATTGTCTCTTCAATTGCCTCTGTCTGAGTTGCATGAGCTGTATGACCTTCCTGCCATAGAAATTCAGCTGTACGTAGAAATAATCGAGTACGCATTTCCCAACGGACAACATTTGCCCACTGATTACATAGAATTGGAAGATCTCTCCACGAAGTAATCCAGTTCTTATATGTATTCCATATAATTGTCTCAGAAGTTGGCCGAACTACGAGTTCCTCTTCAAGTTTCGCTGTTGGATCAACAACAACACCAGGACCATCGGGATTAGACATAAGTCTATGATGAGTTACTACTGCACACTCTTTTGCAAAGCCTTCAACGTGCTCAGCCTCACGGCTTAAGAAAGATTTTGGTATAAATAATGGGAAATATGCATTCACATGGCCTGTTGCCTTGAACATTTTATCAAGTTCTGCCTGCATTTTTTCCCATATAGCATAACCATATGGCTTAATTACCATACAACCTCTCACCGCTGAACGTTCAGCTAAATCTGCCTTTACCACAAGGTCATCATACCACTGTGAGTAATTTTCAGATCTTTTTGTTACTTCTTTTGCCATTGTTTATTGTTTTAAAAATAATTTCTTTGTAACATTGTAATAAGATAATGCATCTTATTATAAGCGCAGGTATAATTCTTGCATGTAAATAACAAAGAATTGCGCATTGAAATTAGAGCGCGAAGATACAAAATAATTATCAATTAAAGGAGATACGATAATGAAAAAGAGAACATTCTTACTAATGACTTTATCATTTGTGTTCTGTGCTTGCGGAGTTTCAGGACAATATGCCTCTTCTTACTCAAGTCAGAAGTTTGAAGATGGAAATTATCGTGCCCGCACAGTAATATCAGATGAGGAGATTGAAAAGGAAAATGCTGAGGTTGAAGCCCTAGTAGCTAAAACCAAAGAAGCAAAAATTCAAAATATTCCTTTTGCTCAAAACAGTGAATTTAATGATGATACTCAATTAGATTATCAATCAAATCAATACACTGTAATACCTGTTTCAGATGATTCATACACAGCTTATGCATCTGAAGGAAATACTTATTTAGTAATACCTCAAACCAACAATTTCAATTTTAGCTGGAGGGATAATTCTCCATATTATCCATGGGATTATTATTCTTATTGGAACAATCCTTATAGATATTATAATTATTGGGATTATTATAGTTGGAGATATGA
>CAYFTA010000063.1:0-3216 GCA_964346015.1 uncultured Muribaculaceae bacterium
GTACCAATGTTAACGTGCGGTTTGTCTCTTTTAAAGGTTTCTTTAGCCATAATTTTATGTTTAATTAAGTATTATATACAAAAAAAAAGCAGAGCCGGTGGAGAGATTTGAACTCTCGACCTCTTCCTTACCAAGGAAGCGCTCTACCCCTGAGCTACACTGGCGTAGTTCTTTAGAGCGGAAGACGAGGTTCGAACTCGCGGCCCTTAGCTTGGAAGGCTAATGCTCTACCAACTGAGCTACTTCCGCTTATTATACTTGGTGGGAGAAGATGGATTCGAACCACCGAAGGCGTACGCCAGCAGATTTACAGTCTGCCCCATTTGTCCACTCTGGTATTCTCCCCAAAACTTTGTTTTAATCCTTCTAGGACTTTCAAAGAACTTTTTTTGAGCCGATGGAGGGAATCGAACCCACGACCCCGAGATTACAAATCACGTGCTCTGGCCAACTGAGCTACATCGGCATTCGCGCCTATAAAAGCCTCCCTCTTCTTAAGGGATTGCAAAGATAGGTATTTAATTCAATTCTCCAAAACTTTTTAAACTTTTTTTGAAGTTTTTTCTAATTCATTTTTCAATGTCTTAAGTATAGCTTTGGAACCTATGCCACATTTTTCTCTTATTTCAGATTGAGCTCCTTGCTCAACATATATATCATCAATTCCAAGTCCAACAATTCTTGTTTTTTTATTATTCTTTGCAAGCAATTCCGAAACTTCAGAATATAGTCCACCCCTGAGACAACCATCTTCAAGAGTAATTATTACATCATGTTTAGCAAAAACCTCTTCAATTAATACTTCGTCAAAAGGCTTAATATATCTTATATTGTATACAGAAACTTTTTCTCCACTTTCTTCCTCAACACATTTCGCAGCTTCCAATGCCCTATACACAAGAGGACCTGCAGCTACTAAAGCAATTTTTCCTCCTTCTTTAATATGTACCCCTTTTCCTAGAGGAATTTCTTCAAATTCAGTATTCTTCCAATCAATCCCTTCTCCTAAACCACGTGGATACCTTATTATAAATGGACCTGTTTTAGATAGCATACCTGAATACATCATATTCCTTAACTCTAATTCATCTGCTGGTACAGCTATAATAGCCCCTGGAATACTACGGTATGCAGCAATATCATAACACCCATGATGTGTAGGACCGTCCTCTCCCACTAAGCCAGCACGATCAAAACAAAGCACAACAGGAAGTCCTTGCAATGCTACATCATGTATAATCTGATCATAAGCTCTTTGTGAAAAAGAAGAATAGATATTACAGAAAGGCTTTAAGCCAGCTGCTGCTAACCCTGCAGAAAATGTTACCGCATGTTCTTCTGCTATACCCACATCATAGAACCTGTCAGGGAATTTTTTCGCCATATCTGTCAAACCAGAACCAGTAGTCATGGCTGGTGTAATAGCTACAACCTTATCATTTATAGTTGCTAAATCTACTAAAGTTTGTCCAAAAACATCTTGGTAACGGCTAGCTTCATATTTATGTATAATCTGTTCTCCTGTTTTAGGATTATACTTACCTGGAGCATGCCAAATCGTTGGATTTTCTTCTGCTGGTAGATAACCTTTACCCTTTTTGGTAAGGATGTGAAGTATCCTCGGTCCCTTTAGGTCCTTTACTTTTTCGAGAGTTTCGATGAGATATTCAATATCATGACCATCTATTGGCCCGAAATATCTAAAGCCCATAGATTCAAACAAATCACCACCTGTCCTCCCAACAAACCAAGATTTTGTTGTTGTTACTCCTCTTTGTATCCATCTTCTAAAGCCACCTTCGCCAACACTCTTCCAAACCTTGTCTTTAAGTTTATTATAAGCTGGATGGGTTGTTATCTTCAGAAGATATTCATTCATAGCCCCAATATTTTTGTCTATTGAAATATTATTATCATTCAATATAACTAAGATATCAGACTTACTTCCACCTGCATTATTTAAGCCCTCATATGCCAAACCTCCTGTTAGGGCTCCATCACCAATAATTGCAACAGATTTATTTTTACCCTCAATAATCCTTTCTGCTTCAGCAAAACCCAGTGCCGCTGATATTGAAGTAGAAGCATGTCCAGCCCCAAAAGCATCATATGGACTTTCATCTCTTTTAGTAAAACCACTTATGCCACCTAATTTACGATTACAATCAAACACTTCCTTTCTGCCAGTAATAATTTTATGAGCATAGGCTTGATGTCCAACATCGAAAACAAGCTTGTCATCTGGAGTATTATAGACATAGTGTAAAGCAACTACTAAATCCACGGCACCAAGACTCGAACCCACGTGGCCAGGATTCGTCGCACAGGAATTTACAATAAAATCACGCAACTCAGAGCAGAGTTGCTTAAGCTCATCTATTGTTAAGTTTTTTATATCTGAAGGGTAATTAACCTTATCTAATATTTTATTCATATCCATATTAACTATAAAACAGTCTGCTAATATACTTACAAAAAATGAATTTGGGAAAATAATATCTAGTGATTAACTTTGCGCGAGCTTTTAAAAATGTTTTTACAGGTAAAATCAATCAAATTCATATTATGACTAAAACAGTAAAAAAATTTATTAACGACAACGCTTTTGCAAGATGGACAGCCTTAGTGTTAGTGGCTCTCATGATGTTCTTTGCATATATGTTTGTCGATGTACTTTCTCCATTACAAACACTTTTGGAACAAAACTATGGTTGGTCAGCGGAGACCTATGGCACTTTCTGTAGTTCGGAGTATTTCCTAAATGTATTTGTATTCTTCCTCATTTTTGCTGGTATCATCCTTGACAAAATGGGAGTTAGATTTACAGGAATCCTCTCTGCAAGCGTAATGATAATTGGTGCGGCTATTAAGCTTTATGCTGTTAGCTCTTGGTTTTCACCAGAAAGTGGACTTTACCAATTCCTAGACTCTTTTTGGGTAAGCTTCCCGCCTACTGCAAAACTTGCCTCACTTGGTTTTATGATCTTTGGATGTGGAGTAGAAATGGCTGGTGTTACTGTTTCCAAAGCTATCGTTCGTTGGTTTAAAGGTAAGGAACTCGCTCTAGCGATGGGTATAGAAATGGCTATTGCTCGTTTAGGAGTTGCTGTTGTTTTCAGATTGTCTCCGTATCTTTCAACTTATATGAATGAAGCGATGCCTACAGTCGTTCTACCTGTCTTAGTAGTAACTATTCTATTGATTATTGGACTTCTA
>CAYFTA010000063.1:3316-6735 GCA_964346015.1 uncultured Muribaculaceae bacterium
TTCCCATTCCAAAAGTTTGCTACTGGTATGTTGGAAACTAACTTAGGTATGCCTACATCTGAAGCTGCAGCTATTTTCTCATGGTTTCCTATTGGAGCGATGATATTAACACCATTTTTAGGTTTCTATCTTGATAAAGTGGGGAAAGGCGCATCTATGCTTATTTTAGGTGCACTATTAATGATTAGCTGTCACCTCGTGTTTGCACTTGTTCCACTAACCAAGCCTCTTGCATATGCTGCAATTATTCTACTTGGAATTTCATTCTCATTAGTTCCTGCAGCTCTTTGGCCTTCTGTTCCAAAGATTGTTGAAGAAAGATATCTAGGTTCAGCATATTCAGTAATTTTCTGGATCCAAAACATTGGTCTAATGATCTTCCCTATCATTATTGGCTGGTCGCTTGACAAGACAGGAGGATATACAGTACCTATGCTAATATTCTCTTCACTTGGAGTTTTTGCTATGATACTTGGCTTATGGTTAAAGGCGGAAGACAAAAAGCACGACTATGGACTAGAGCGTCCTAATATCCAGAAATAATTTTGATTTCGTGAATTTTATAGTTGCTTCCTAAGTATTAAACAATGAAGTTAATAAAAACAATTAAGGACAATAAATGGGCAGCCTGGTTGGCTCTAGCCTGCCTAGTTGTCCCTATGTTTGCTTCATATTTCTTCGATGATATGTTTTCATCGTTGACCGAGCTTTTCAAGAATCCAGAAAATTTGGAGCTTGGATGGAATATGGCAGACTATGGTTTCTATGCAAGTGGTTATTCGTTCCTATGTATATGGGGTGGGCTTATAATCGGTGGCGCACTTTTAGACAAATATGGTGTTAGACTTATGGGATCTATCTTTGTTGGACTCATGGTTTTCGGGGCTGGTCTTGTGACTTATGCAATCTCGGCTGGTTTCACACCATCCATATCTTTAACAATTGCGTATATAGGTTGTATGCTCTTTGGGCTGGGAAGTGAAATTGCAGGAGTTTCGGTCACCCGTTCTATTGCAAAATGGTTTAAGGGTAGGAATATGGCCTTAGCTATGGGCTTACAGCTTGCAATTGCTCGCTTTGGTACGGCTCTAGCAATTTTAATCGCTCCTGGGATAGTTATGAAAGAGGTTGCTAACCATTACTACACATTATCTGACACTAATAAACCTGCTTTAATTGGACTAGGAGTATTAGCACTTGGAGCAATTCTATGGGCTATTTTTGTGGCAATGGATGCTCGCTTCGACAGAGAAGTGGGTGCTAGCGATAAGGTGGAAAAGGCGAAAGAGGATAAATTTAAGTTTTCGGATATATGGAAAATATTGTCCAATCCTCACTTTTTAATGATAGCACTCCTATGTGTAACTTTCTATGCTGCTGTAATAAGATTTAAGAAATTTGGTGTATCCATCTTAATACCTTTGTTTGGAGTAGAATTGGATATAGCAACTATTTTGTTGGCTATGATACCATTTTTCACCATACTCTTCACTCCTCTCTTTGGAGCTCTTGTGGATAAGGTTGGCAAGGCTACCACATGGATGATAGTAGGCTCTTCTCTTGTCTTAGGTGCACATTTGATTATTACTTTTGCACCACAGGGTGAGCCTGTTTTTGCCTATATTGCTATTGCGCTTTTAGGTATTGGTTATTCTTTGGTGCCTTCGGCTATGTGGCCATCAGTACCTAAGATTGTTCCCGAGAAAAACCTAGGAACCGCTTATTCGCTCATATATTGGATACAAAACCTAGGAATGTGGGCAGTGCCAATTTTAGTGGGTCAGATTTTCACAAAGACCATTACGGAAACTGGAAATATCGAACAAGAAATTTTAGCAGCCATCAGAGCTGAATACGTCTTTATAGCCTTAGGTCTTATCGCCTTAATAGTTGCAATCCTCTTCTATCGCGACTCTAAAAAACGCCCAGAACTGGGGATTGATAAAGCCGTTTCAAAATAATATATAGTTCGATTAACTTTGTAGCATAAATAAAGCCTCTGAGATTATTCCCAGAGGCTTTTTTAGTAAACTACATGTATCTACTATCTTGTTTTAGCGATAGCTTATAGAAATATTATATACTTTGACATTGGTATATTCAAAACCTGCATCCCATGTACCATAGGAATTAGCTACCTCTATACTTGGATTATTTGATAATAGTACGTTCTGATATGTTTCATCAATATTAGTTGTCTGGCCACCAACACTACTCTGATCTTTATTGTAGAGGTTGGTTTCACTTAATTTGAGTGTATAAGTAGTCTTATTTGTCGTATTTGCTCTAGTATATAAACGAGCCTTATGATAAACCGATACATTTATATCAGCAGGTGCATGGAATGTTTGAGTTATTGTATCCTTATGCAATCTTACAAAATCATTTGTCCAACTATTAGCACTACCACTCCATGGATTAGAACCTGTGTTTTTAGGTGGAGCTGCTACATAAGGTAAACCTGTAATATGACATGTAGTATTACCACTAATTGTTGCTCCGTCAAATGTAATCTCACAAGTAAGAGTCTGTCCTCCTCTTGATACACCTGTAAAATCTGGTGATGTAATGCTTGTAGCAGATGTTGTGCCTATTTGTTCTTTGCTATCTACAGTAAACTTATAAGAAGCTGATAGTTCATTAAGAACAGCACTCGAAATTCCTGTGAAGGATGCCCCTACTGCTGAAATAATATCTGCTCCATGCCCATTTGCACCACCAACATTACCAGCAGTATATAGACTATATGAAGTAGTTGCTGACACCGTTACAGCACCTGTTAATACTGGTGCAGGTGAAGTAAATGTTGTATTGAGCGTAGTAACAACACCATTAATTGTAAAGGAACCATCTACATCATAAGTACCTTGTGGGAGATAAGTCTTACCAGTTCCCACTGGAATAATAATAGATGATCCAGTAACTGAGGTCGCTGAATAATCGCGATAAAGGACTCCACCTTTACGAACATTAATATTAATTGCAGTAACATTAGACCAAAATGCTTCTGGAATACCATGGGTTACAGTTAAAGTTGTACCTGTAAGAACTCCACCATCATATGTATGCTCAGCCACAGCTGAAGCTTTCTTAAAGTCGATCTCACCAAGATTAATACATTCACCTGCTCTAACTTCAAGTAAACCAGTGCTTGCACTCTTATGATAATATAGACCAGAGTTTGTTTCAACATCAATTCTAAATCCAGTGATATTGCCAGGAGCTACAACAAAATAGAAGGTACTGCCAGCAGTAAAACTTCCTTCCATAACTATTGTTTTACCACCATTTGCTGTAATCATAGCAGCCGCAGTTTCACAATCTACCATTAACGTACCTGTAATATCAGTATTTGTAGAAGTAAAGGTAACTTTAGTTGCTGCAATTCTTTCAGGAACTTTGAATGAAACTAAACCACA
>CAYFTA010000064.1:0-6571 GCA_964346015.1 uncultured Muribaculaceae bacterium
TGGTGGCCTAATGAGAACATAGCCTCTTTGGTGGGTCCAATGCTTACCTATCTTTTACCACTTTTGATTGCTTATACCGCGGGTAAAAATGTGGCAGGACAAAGGGGAGGAGTAATTGGGGCAATAGCAACAATGGGCGTCATTGTAGGGAGTGATATTCCCATGTTCATAGGCGCGATGATTATGGGTCCTCTTGCTGCTTACATTATTAAAATTTTCGATAATTGGTCAGCAAAACACACCAAGCCTGGTTTTGAAATGTTAGTAAATAATTTCTCCTTAGGCATTTTAGGCATGCTCTTGGCCATATTGGGGTATTTTGTTATAGGGCAATTAGTACTTTGGTTTACAGACCTAATGGCTGCAGGGGTTAATTGGATTATTAAGCATAGTCTTTTACCATTGGTTTCTATCTTTGTTGAGCCCGCAAAAATTCTTTTCCTTAATAATGCAATTAATCATGGTATATTCTCTCCTCTTGGTTTAGAGCAAAGTCATGAACTTGGACGTTCTATAATCTTTCTTATTGAAACAAACCCAGGACCTGGTTTAGGTGTGCTTTTGGCCTATTGGCTACTTGGAAGAGGAGCAGAGAAGCTTTCCGCACCTGGAGCAGCCATAATCCACTTTTTTGGAGGAATTCATGAAATATATTTCCCGTACATACTTTCTAGGCCTATATTAATTCTAGCGACCATAGCAGGAGGTTCAACAGGTCTATTATATTTTTCATTAACAGGCTCTGGACTAGTTGCTCCAGCTTCTCCAGGAAGTATTATTTCTTTAATTGCCATGGCTCCGAAAGGAACGGCCTTCGTTATTGTGGGCGGAGTCTTATTATCTACTTTAGTTTCTTTCCTTGTGGCCATGCCTTTTATAAGGACTAAATCTAAAGAAGAAAAGGCCTCTTTATCACCAAATAAAAAGATTTCAAAGGGTCTAATTGTGTTCGCTTGCGATGCTGGAATGGGTTCAAGTGCCTTGGGTGCGAGCAGGTTTGGTACTCGTTTGCGCAAAGAAAACATAGACCTAAAAGTAGAACATTCGGCGGCTGATAGTCTTCCTGCCGAAGCTAAGGTAGTTGTTTGTCAAAAAGAACTTTATGAGGGGGTAAGTGAGGTGGCTCAAAAGAATTGCCCTAAGGCTGATATTGTTGTAATTAATAATTTCCTTTCAGACCCGAATCTGGATGCTTTACTTGAGGCCCTAAAAAATTCTAGTCAAAATATAGACACTTCCAATATTTTCAGTGAAAGCATAAGCACGGAACAGGGTATCTCTGAAAAACCAGATAAAATCAGTGCAGAAACTGAAACCTCTTTAAAACAGGCAGAAACACCTATATTAAAACCGGAGAACGTTCACATAGGCCTAAATTCTTGCGAAAAAGAAGAGGCGATAAGGATGGCTGGGGAGATTTTGGTCGAAAGTGGCTATGTTCTTCCTGAATATGTGGATGCGATGCTACAGCGAGAGAACACGGCTACAACCTATATGGGCATGGGCTTAGCTATTCCGCATGGCACTTCAGAAGCCAAATCAAAGGTTTTAAAATCAGGAATATCAGTACTTCAATTCCCTGATGGTGTTGATTTCGAAGGTGAAAAAGCTCATTTAATCATAGGAATTGCAGGTGTGGGTGATGAACATTTGGATATTTTGAGTAACTTAAGTGGGGTTTTAGAAGACGAAGAAGTACTTGAGGAGATAATTAAAACTTCAGACCCAATGGTTGTTTACAACTATTTAAAATAATTAAGATTCAAAACACATAAATATGATAACACAAAAAATAACCCTAACAGCAGAAAATGGCATGCACGCGAGGCCGGCAGGAGAGCTAGTTAAACTGGTTAAAAGCTTTGCACCTGCAAAAGTGACACTGGCCACCGAAGTTAAAACAGTAAATGCTGCAAGTATGCTTTCAATTCTTTCCCTTGGCTTAAAACAGGGAACTGAAATTGAAGTAACTGTCGAAGGTGGTGACGAGGCTGATATATTGGCTACTGTCCTTGATTTTATATCCCAAATTGATGGCTAAAATACTTTATTCCACCCTAGATTTTAATGGGTTTGCGCTAGGTAAGGCTTTAATTTACAAAGATTTAACCTTAGAATATAAGTCTTCTGGTAATCCCGAAGAAGAGTTAAAGAGATATTCTGAGGCCTTCAGTTCTGTACTTAGTGAACTTGAAACTTTAGCTCAGGGGAATGATATTTTTCAAGCACATTTAGAGCTAGTTCAAGATCCAATGATTGATGAAAGTATTTCTCTTTTAATCGAAGAGGGGCTTTCTGCGTTTGATGCTGTAATTCAGGCTTCTGAATCAATGTGCCAGATGTTTTCAGAAATTGATGATGAGTATTTAATGGCAAGGGTAGACGATGTTAGGGATATTTTTGAGCGTTTGGCAAAGTCTCTTTGTGGGGTAAAACAGCAAAACTATGATTTCCCAGACGGGACCATAATTGTTGCAAAAGAACTTTTTCCTTCAGACACAGTCCATTTTGATTTCTCGAAAATCAAAGGCCTAATAACTGAAAAAGGCAGCACTACAAGCCATGTAAGCATTATAGCCCGTAACTACGGCATCCCCGCGGTTGTTGGATTAGCTGGGTGTTTAGAGGAAATAAAGGACGGGGACATCTTGATTTTAGACGGAAGTTCGCGGCAAATAATTATTTCGCCAGAAGAGGTTAGTTTCAAGGACTATGAGCACTTGCTAGAGTCAGAAGAGGCAAGTACGGACGGTGAGGTTCGACTTTTCACAAAAGAGGGGAAAGAAATTAAGGTCTATGCAAACGCGGGCAATGTCACAGAGGTCGAGCTTGCAATGAAGAGGGGAGCTGATGGAATAGGTCTTTTTAGATCTGAATTTTTATATATGAAATCCACAGGCGGATTTCCTTCAGAAGATAACCAATATGAAGAATATAAAAAGGCGGCAGGTCTATGTGCGGGTGCTTGTCTTACAATAAGGACTCTTGATATTGGAGGAGATAAGATGTTGCCATATGCTCCTTTTGAAAAGGAGGAAAATCCTTTTCTGGGAGTCAGGGGAATAAGATATTCTCGGCTTAATCAAGATGTGTTTTTTACTCAACTCAGGGCCATTTTAAGGGCCAGTGGAGATTATCCAGGAGTCATTAGGCTAATGTTTCCAATGATTACTACTCTTGAAGAGTTTCTGTGGGCAAAAGACATGGTTTCAAAGGCCCAACAAAGCCTGATAGAAGATAAACTTAATTTTGACCCATATATTCAATTAGGACTAATGATAGAGACTCCAGCTGCATTGATTTTGGCCGATAAGCTAGCTGCTGAAGCTGATTTCTTTAGTATTGGCTCAAATGATTTAGTTCAATATTTAACTGCCACCGATAGGGGGAACCCTGCTTTAAAGGATTTGTGTAATCCGATGTTGGAGTCAGTTAAAAGAGCACTATCTCACATATGTAAAGAAGCTAACAAAGCTAAAATACCAGTTGGGATATGCGGGGAAATTGCTTCTGACCAGTGGGCAATAGAGCATTTGCTTGAGGCGGGAATAGACAGTTTTAGCGTGGGCATAGCCCTAATCAATAAGACAAAACACATTGTTCAAAACATTATAAATTAAACACATAATTATGAAAAAACTCATTTCTTTAAGCATTTTATTGACGTTTACAGTGGCCAATCTTTTTGCAAAGGTTGAACTTCCTTATGTCATTTCAGATAATATGGTGCTTCAACAATGCACAGATGTGGCACTTTGGGGGAAAGCAAAGCCAAAAGCAAAAGTTGTTATTACCACAACTTGGTCAAATGAAAAGACAGAAGCTCACGCCGATGAAAACGGCAAGTGGCTTGTAAAAGTTGCTACACCTTCAGCAGGAGGCCCATATGAACTCACCTTTAATGACGGAGATAAACTTACTGTTAAAAACATTTTAATCGGAGAAGTTTGGATTTGTTCTGGACAATCTAATATGGAAATGAAGATGAGGGGTTTTGCTGGACAGCCGATTGAAGGTGCTACAGACATCATTATTAATGCAGATCCTTCTACCCAGATTAGAATGTGTAATCTTAAGATGACAAGATCTTTGGAACTACAAGAAAATTGTGAAACACAGTGGCTTGAGCACACGCCAGAAGGAGTTCGAGAAACAAGTGCTGTGGCTTATTTTTTTGCAAAACGTCTCCACGAGACCTTAGGCATACCTGTTGGGGTTATTAATGCTTCGTGGGGAGGTACTCCAATAGAAGCTTGGATGGATAGAGAGCTACTTGAAAAAGAATTTGCAGAAGATATCAATTTGGATCATTATAAAAACAATGAATTTCCAAAGAGTCGTCCTTATAGAGCGGGCGGGGTTCTGTATAATGGAATGCTGCATTCGTTAGTTCCTTATACTAATAAGGGTTTTATTTGGTATCAAGGTTGCGATGGTGATAATAGATTGAAACCAGAATTATACAAAAAACTTCAACCAGCTTTTGTGAATATGTTAAGAGAAAAATGGAATAATGATAAAATGCCTTTCTATTTTACTCAAATTGCGCCATACGGATATAATGACAAGCACCCGCGTACAGCAGGCTTTATGATGTGGGCACAAGCTCAAACTCTTGACCTTATTCCATATAGCGGTATGGCTGCAACTCATGATGTGGGGGAAGTTGCCTGTATTCATCCTCGTGACAAGAAAACAGTAGGAGACCGCTTGGCTTTTCTTGCACTGGCAAACGATTATGACAGGGATTTTGTGGACCTTAGAACGCCAATTGCTCGTGAATTTAAGACAGAAGGCAATGAAATGCTAGTTAAGTTCGATGTTGGTAAACAGGGACTTAGTCCTATTAATCTTGATTTAGAAGGTTTTGAATTAGCAGGAGAAGATGGGATATTCTATCCAGCAACAGCAAGAGTTATTTCAAAACAAGTTAATACAATAAAGGTGACATCACCATCAGTGATATCACCTAAATATGTTAGATACGGCCTTATAAATACTTCTGAAGCTACGTTATTTAATTGCTTTGGGATACCCGTAAGCCCATTCAGAAACGACACATTTGCTGAATAATTTATTCAACAATAACATCTTGTCCACTACCTTCTTTAATATTCCATATGGTGAGGATTAGCAATGTACCAATGACTGCTAGTCCTCCCATTGCTATAAATATCCAGCTCCATCCACCGAATTTATCTGCTAAAGCACCGAAACCCCAACCAGTTACGATAGTACTTAGGTAACTCATAAAGCCAATTAGACCTACTGCAGAAGATGCTGCTTTTTTGGTAGCTATATTTGCTGCTGTTACTCCAAGTAGTGCCTGTGGTGCATACAAGAAGAAGCCAGCGAGAGCAAGTATGACAAGGAAGAGTATAGAGTGATTTGAGTCTTGTATAAAATGAAGTATAATTAGACAAACTGCTACAAGCCCAAGTCCGATAGCACTTACTCTTTGTGATTTACTCTTAAAGAACTTATCTGAAATATAGCCAGCTATAAGCATACCTGCTAAACCTGCAATTTCAAATATACCTACAGTCCATCCTGCTAAGGCTGGATTCAACCCCATATCTCTAAGCATTGAAGGTCCCCAGTCAAGTACAGCGAACCTAACTATATAAACGAAGAAATCAGTTATTGCAAGTACCCAAATAATAGGGTTCTTGAATACTCGATTTATAACGAATTGTCTGAAAGCCTTAGGGTCTTGATGCTCGTCGTCGTCAAGTTCTCCTTCAACTTTTGGAAGTTCAGGAAGACCGACAGATTTCGGCGTATCTCTAAGAGTGATAATTATAAAGAAAACACCTAAGAAGGCTATTGCAGCTGGTACCCAAAACATTAATTGCCAACTTGTTAGATAACCACAAATAATAGCAACTATAAAAGCCCCTATAGAGTGTGAAGTGTTCCACAAGCTCATCTTAGTCGCTAACTCACGTGGCGGAACCCAGCTAACCATTAAGTGGTTACAAGGAGCAAAACCGCAACCTTGGAAAATCTGATTAATAATATATAGTATGGCAAGCACGATAACAATGCCCCTAATGAAGACAGCGCCTTCTGTGGCTCCAGTAAATAATATACTAAGTTTATCAGCAAAACCCATTAAAACGCTTGCTAATACACAGACAGATAGCCCAATAGCAAGGTGCCAACGTGCGTTAGTTCGATCGGCAAGAATTCCATTAACAAATTTTGAAACTCCATAAATTAGACCACCTAAAGTCAAGATTATACCGAAGCTTGCATTCGAAATACCATATTGTTCATTTAATAATGGGATAGCAAAAGAAAAGTTTTTTCTAACGAAATAGAATAAGGCATAACTAATCATTGAACAAATGATGACTCTCCATTGCCAATACTTAAAACTACGTTTAGTTTGCATTAATAGTGTATATTAAAGTGATTAAACTTGATTATGACGTTGCAAAGATAAAATAAATAAGTGATTTCAAGAATTTTATGTAACTTTGGGCACTTTCGAAGATTATTAATTAGTAGAAAAGTATATGTGGATAACCTTAATAGTTCTTTTACTTTCAGCAGCGTTCTTTATTCA
>CAYFTA010000065.1:0-6440 GCA_964346015.1 uncultured Muribaculaceae bacterium
TTTTCCCTGACCTCCGACAGGATTTCATAAGTCGGTTGGGATTAAGCCTTTTCAAGGCTTTTTCCCTACCTCCGCGGGCCATCATAAAAGAGAAGAAATGCGCTTCTGGCTGCGCCAGAGAGGCGTTTTTGTTGACATCCTTCCTTACAAAAGCGAGCTTTTGACGGCCGGAGTCAACAAAAAACGCCTGGCCTTTGGCCAAGCGCATTTCTTCTCTTTGTGATTCGGTTGGGATTCGAACCCAAGACCCACAGCTTAGAAGGCTGTTGCTCTATCCAACTGAGCTACCGAACCGATAAAGGATTGCAAAGGTATGGTAATTTTGCAGAAAAAACAAACAATAATATGAAAAATTACTTTGGTTATCCTTTTTTTGAGAGATTCAATTAATTCTATTCGCTTTTACGTTTTTTAGCGACGGCTTTACTACCTAGTTCGATTGCAAATATTAGGGCAAAACCAATAAGAGCAAATGTGGCAGCGCCACCGTAGTGCATATCAATAGTTGCTGAAGAGTTCTCAAGTGCTATTCTGAAATTAGCCAGAGCAGTTTCCAAAGCAGGACCTTCAAGACCAAGCATTTCAGGGTTTTGTGAAACTATAACTTTATTCATATCGCTCCATGGCCAAACTTTTACTAGAGCGCCGATTATGAAGCCAGCCATAACCAAGACGGTTTGTTTGTGATAGTTTCCCATAAGCCAGTTAAGGAATTTAGAAAAACTAATAATTCCAATAATACAGCCAATCCCAAAAATCGCTAGTATACCCAAGTTGCTCCAAAAGTCGATTCCTGAAACTAGTTCAGATAGTCTTGCCATTATATATTCGTATTTCCCTAAAATCAAAAGTATAAAACTTCCTGAAATTCCTGGCAAAATCATAGCGCAAATTGCAATGGCGCCACTTATGAATATAAACCAAAGTCCATCTGGAGTTTGAGTTGGAGAAAGTGTACAAACTACAATTCCTATTATAACTCCAAGTACTAGATAGACAAAATCTATCGGTTTCCAATTTTCAACACCTTTCAAGATGAAAATGGATGATGCTACTATTAATCCAAAGAAAAAAGCCCATGTTTCAATGGGTTGGTGAATCAATAAATATGTCATTAACTTTGCAAGCGAAAGTATACTTATACCAATACCAAGGAGTAAACTAATTAAGAAGTTGCCATTGATATCTTTATAAAATTCTTTCCATTTGCCTGTGAAAAACAGCTTAAGTGAGTGTTTATTGATACTACTAATTGAGGCTAGAAGCTCATCATATATGCCAGTTATAAAGGCAATTGTACCACCTGATACACCAGGGATTACATCGGAGGCTCCCATTGCGATACCTTTGAGCCAAACCATTAAATACTTACCACGTTTACTCATTATTCGATTTTAGATAGAATGTCTTTTATTGTTTGAAATACTTTTCTTGTAGAATTCCCCGATGCAGAATCGGGTATAGATGAAATTACTATGTCATATATAGATTCATCCATATGAATTCGTCCAATCTTAAATTTAGCTTTACAGCACTTACTCAAAAATTTATTTAAAAAGTCGTTTTTGTCTGTTAATGAAATAAAGAGGTCATATTTATTATTCATGATAGGGCTAACCTTTACCATATTAGGTAAACCGTACCAATTAAGTTCTTTTTTAAAAATTGTTGCTTGTTCACTAGTTAATAAAAGCTCATTTTTACCCAATTTACGTAAATCAAGGAAGAAAATATCAATATCGATATTATGAGCAGTACCCCAGGATAATATATCATTTTGAACTCGACCATAATTAGGATCTTCGACATCTAAAATTGCAACAGCTCGATGGATTTCTTTCAAAGGTAAAAATCCAGTAATCACATCACTTGAGTGCCTTTTCAAACGTCTCTTCCTTAATAGATATTTAATTCCTGACATATTTCTAATCTTATTTATTCTTGAGGAGTATTAGCAGCAATTAATTCTCTTATTTCTTTTTTTGCATCTTTCCATCGAGGTATATCTATTTTAGTACCAACAACTTCTACAACCTTTGCAGCTATTATTGAACCTATTTCCCCACAGACTTTTAAAGGCATTCCAAGCGAATGTGCATATAAAAATCCAGCCGCATATGTGTCACCTGCTCCTGTTCCATCAATTGGATCTGCTGGCCAAGCCTCAATGAAATGGTATTCATCACCACTTTGAACCATAGAGCCATCCTTACCTATCTTAACAACAGCAATTTTAGAATTCTTTGCCATAGCGCCAACCGCTTCCCTTGGCTCTAACTTCGTAAATGCCTTAGCCTCACTTTCATTAGCAAAAATAATATCCACATAATTGTCAACTATATCATGAAGAAATGCCTCATTAGACTCAACAACATTGTATGAAGCCATATCTATTGAAATAATACAACCAGCAGCTTTTGCCATTTCTACAGCCCTTCTGATAAGAGCTTGATTTTGAACAAGATAACCTTCAATATGAAAATAGTCATAACCTTCAAAGTATTCAGGTTTCAGGTCTTCAGGTACTAACTCTAAGGCAGCTCCTAGATATACAGCAAAAGTTCTTTCTGCATTTGGTGCCGTAATGAACACCATTGCTCTTCCAGAAGAGTGATTCCCTTTTAAAAGTATAGATTTAATACCATATTGACTTTGGTCGCTTTTAAAAAGATGGCCTAAGTCATCATCACCAACCTTACCAATAAAAGCAGATTCCATTCCAAAAATAGCAGTACAAGTTATTGTATTTGCAGCAGAACCACCTGCAACCAATTGAACACCAAGAGGTTTTAGTTGCTGCCATATCTTGTCTCCAGTTTCCATATCCACATGCTGCATACTTCCCCTAGGAAGATGATATTCTTTAAGGAAGGTGTCATCTGGTAGAATAGCCAAAATGTCTGTTAATGCGTTTCCAATTCCTAGAATCGATGCCATACTCATATCTTTTTAATCACAACCCACAAAGTTAAGAAAAATGTTGTACTTTTGCCCCGATATGGCTAATTAATGTTAGAATGAAAAAGACAATTAAATATATACTTTCAGTAGTTTTGGCAATAATACTCCTATATTTCTCTTTTCGTGGAGTAAAATGGGATGATTTTTTTCAAGAATTATCACATTGCCGCTGGGGTTATGTATTGTTGGCAATGGCTGCAAGTGCTATGGCTTTCTGGTTCAGGGGTTTGAGGTGGAGGGGTGTTCTACTCCCTTTCGATTCTAGTACGCAGAGGCTGACTACTTTTAATGCAGTCAATATAGGCTATTTAGCAAATTTTGTATTCCCAAGAATTGGGGAGTTTGTAAGATGCGGTGTAATTGTAAGGAATGGTAAAGGTATAAGTTATGATAAAGTCTTAGGTACTGTTGTTTTGGAGAGATTGGTGGATTTACTATCGATGATTCTCCTATTTGTAGTACTACTTACATTTAGTTGGGGAAGGTTTGGTAACTTTGTAACAACGAATGTGATTAATCCACTTTCAGAAAGTTTGAACCTTCATAATGGTCTAATTACAGCAATTATAATAGTTGTGATAATAGGCATAATTGCTTTGTTAAGGTATCTTCGTGATAAAAGTAAAATACTTACTAAAATTTGGACTGCTCTAAGGGGTTTAGGTCAAGGGTTTGCTAGTCTTTGGACAATGAATGATAAGTGGAGATTCTATTTCCACACAGCAATTATCTGGATATTGTATTGGATTATGTCCTGGGCAATTTTGCGCTCTCTTCCTTCTTTGGATTCTATGAATGTAATAGATGCCTTATTCATATGTCTCGTAGGTGGTTTGGGTTGGATTGTACCAGTCCCAGGAGGCTTTGGAGCATTTCACTACATTGTTGCCCTTGCTTTTTCAACTGTGTATGGCCTTGAATTCGATAAAGGCCTGATTGTCGCTACTTTATCTCACGAGTCTCAGGCCATTACTATGGTTCTATTTGGTATAATTTCCTATGTGTGGGAAGTTGTTAGAAAAAGAAAAACGAATCTACAAATTCCACAAGAACAAGATATTACTTAATAATGAGTTCTACGGGGCAGTGATCTGAGCCATAGATTTCTGTATGAATTTTAGCATCTACAAGTCTATCTTCTAGCGAGTCTGATACAACAAAATAGTCAATCCGCCAGCCGATATTCCTTTCACGTGCCCTAAATCTATATGACCACCACGAATATATATCTTCTTGGTCGGGATAGAAATACCTAAAAGTATCTATAAATCCAGCATCTAAAAGTTCAGTAAATTTTCCTCTTTCTTCATCAGTAAAACCAGGATTGCGACGATTGCTTTTAGGATTTTTCAAGTCTATTTCTTTATGAGCTACGTTTAGGTCTCCACAAAGAATTACTCCTTTATGAGTAGCTAATGTTGAAAGATATTTTCTAAAATCATCTTCCCATTGCATCCTATAATCAAGTCTCTTTAACTCCTCTTGAGCATTTGGGGTGTATACGCACACTAAATAAAAATCAGGCATTTCAAGTGTAATAACACGACCTTCTGTGTCATGTTCATCCATCCCTAGGCCGTAAGCCACATTAAGAGGTTCATGTTTAGTATAAATAGCCGTACCAGAATAGCCCTTTTTCTCTGCATAATTCCAATAAGAATGGTAGCCAGGGAACTCTAAATCCAACTGACCTTCTTGCATTTTTATCTCTTGCAAACAGAAGAAATCAGCATCTAATTCTTCAAAAATATCAACAAATCCTTTTCCAACTACGGCCCTAAGACCGTTTACATTCCAAGATATTAGTTTCATTATTCTATAGTCCATTCGACACCGTCTTTAGTGTCTTTTATTTGTATTCCAATTGCTTGAAGCTCATCACGTATGCGATCGCTCATAGCCCAATCCTTAGCATCTCTTGCAGCCTTGCGTTGCTGAATTACCATTTTCATAAGACCATCAATGGTTTTTCCTGCCTTATTTCCCTCGCCCTCATCATCGCTAAGTCCTAATACACCATGAACAACGTTATCAAATAAGTCTACAAGCGCTTGATAGTCTTCTTTGCTTAACTGCAACTTTTTATCTTTAGCAGTATTTATGATTCTAATAATATCAAAAATATTTGCAAGAGCTATAGGAGTATTCATATCATCACAAAGAGCATCATAGACCTTTTCAATAAGTTCACGAACCTCAATGTTTGTTGCCCCAACTGCGCCAACTTCAGGAGCAACGGCAGTTACAAATTCGCCATACTCAAGTTTACTATCATTAACTTTAACTCCCGCTTCTTTTGCAAGTGCTTTAAGGTCTTTACCTGCCTGAAAAATTCTTTTTAAACCCTTTTCTGCCGCTTTTAAGGCCTCATTGCTAAAATCAAGAGTACCACGATAATGAGCCTGAAGTATGAAGAATCGTACTGTCATTGGCGTATATGCTTGCTCTAGTTTTTCATGATTTCCAGTGAAGAGCTCAGGAAGAGTAATGAAATTCCCTAATGATTTACCCATTTTTTGGCCGTTAATGGTAATCATATTATTGTGCATCCAATAACGAACTCCGTCCGAACCATTTGCTGCGGTGTTTTGAGCAATTTCGCACTCATGATGAGGGAACAACAGGTCCATTCCACCACCGTGAATATCAATTTCTTTTCCCAAATATTTTTCACTCATAGCCGAACATTCAAGATGCCAGCCAGGGAAGCCATTGCTCCATGGAGAAGGCCATTGCATTATATGTTCTGGTGTTGCTTTTTTCCAAAGCGCAAAGTCAAATGATGCCTTTTTATCATGTTGCCCATCAAGGTCTCTGGTTCCCTCTAAAGTTTGGTCAAGACTACGTCCAGAAAGAATACCATAATTATAATCCTTATCGTATTTTTCTACGTCAAAATAAATTGAGCCATTGCTTTCATAAGCATAGCCAGCATCAAGTATTTTCTTTATTAGCTGAATTTGCTCAATAATATGGCCAGAAGCGCGTGGCTCAATAGAAGGTGGAGCAACATTAAGTAGCCTCATAGCTTCGTGGTAGCGAAGCGTATAAGTCTGCACAATTTCCATTGGTTCCAGTTGTTCTAAACGTGCTTTTTTAGCTATCTTATCTTCTCCCTCATCGGCATCGTGTTCTAGATGTCCAACGTCTGTAATATTTCTAACATATCTAACTTTATAGCCAAGATGTCTAAATAATTTTACAAGAACATCGTATGTAATACCTGGCCTCGCATGACCCAAGTGTGCATCCCCATAAACAGTTGGACCACATACATATAGGCCTACATGTCCTGGGTTAACAGGGGTAAATAATTCTTTCTTTCTAGAAAGGGAGTTTGTTATATAGAATTCTCTCATATTATGTTTATTTATTTCCATTAAAAATCGAACCAACAAAAATAGTTAATATTCTTTTGAAAAGGAAATATCACTTCTTTAGAACTTAAGAAATTTGACTATCTTTGCAAGGTCTTTTGC
>CAYFTA010000066.1:0-6427 GCA_964346015.1 uncultured Muribaculaceae bacterium
TCACAGTATCAGTTTCATCAATAATTAAACCGGTTAGTTTTGTTTTGGAAACAATCCTGAAAATCAGCAAGATAAGCACCAAGCCGCTTTACACTAGCGGCCAGTGTTTTTCCATAATTTTTTGTATTTTTGCGTTGTGTTAAACATTGAAACGAACGATAGGTTTGTTTTATTTTCCCAAGCTTTGCCCCCATTAAAGCAACCAATTATCCTTTTGTGCATCCAAGCATTGTTGACATAAATGAGGAAAGCCTATAGAAAAAGGAACAATCTTTGCATATACTCGTTTAACCAATTTGGAATGCCCTCGTGTCGTTTCAAATCAAAGCACGCTTTTTTTTAATCTATCAAAGTAGAACTAAAATTAATTTGAAATGAAAAGAACAAAACTTTTTGGTCTTATGATGGCAATGATTATGGGAATAGCCTTTACAGCTTGTGAGGAAGATGAAGGCCTTTTAGCTGTAGAGGATGATATCTAAACAGATTTGGAACTTTTGGTTACCGAAGGTGGAACAGCTTCAAGCGTAACTGCTTATGTTGATGACCTTGAACCAGGTGCTACAGAAGTTGAGATTCTTGTCAAATTCACCTCCACTGATGAGAAAATGAATAGGTTGTACATTACTGAAAACATTGCTGGAGCTGGTGCTGAGATGTATGAATTGGACATTGCAGATCTTAATAAAAAAGCTGATGGCTCGGTTGATTTGGGAAGCGAAGAAGAGTACAGCTTTACTTACAGTATTCCTTTCCCTATATTGTCAGGAATGAACAATGGAACTGTTGAGTATCAGCTCTGGGCTACTTCAGGACGGGGGGATTACCGCGATTCTGAAAAAAGATTGGTTGCAGGACCTGGTATTATTACCGTGGACTATGGTGGAGTTAATCCAACAAACGTTGCAGTGAATGCATATTCAGCCAAGCTGCTATCTGCTCCTCTAGCTGATGGAACTTCAGGAACATTTATTTCTGTTTTTGATGGTCAGATTTACAAATTAAGTGAAGGAGAAGAGTATGCTTCTTTCTGGGATTTTGGATATTATTATACAACCAATGCGTCTTTATCTTCAACTTATGAATACCCTGCTTTATTCAACCACGACAACGACGCAAACACTGCTACAGTGGCCATCGCAACATTAACCAATACGCCACAAGAAGAGTTAAATCATTTCTATTTTGCTGCATCAGGAATGAGTCTTGCTGATTTTGACGGTATTACATATTCTAAAGACCTTAACGCTTTAACTGTGTCAAGCGCTGACGCGGAAAACATCAAGAATCTCTCAGTAAATGACATTATTGAATTTGTGGACAACTATGGCAAAAAAGGAATTATTAAAGTTGTTGAAATTGAACCTGGCTACGGCTCTGGTGATTACATTATACTCGATATTAAAGTACAGCCATAATATGGCAAAAGTTTCAAGACCAAAAAATAATTGGTTTTAAGTAAAAAAGCCTGCTGCGGTAACAATCCGACCAGCAGGCTTTTGTTTATAGTCATTTGGCCTCACCAAATCACCCCCCTTGAGCCAATCTTTTTCGGCATGGGGACTCAAAATGACAGGTATCCGTTTTGTGGTATTATGAATCTCACCCATCAGCTCATTTGCCGTGGTGGTAATAACGATGTAGGTGCGTAGAACCACACCGGTAGATTGAGTACTGTACACATAGCTGATACCCCTTGGAAAACATTCTGCGAATTGACCAATTAATGGCATTTTCAGGCAAAGAACTCTGAATGTCAATACTAATTGGCAGTACATTTTAAAACACGTTCTTCTAAATGCTGGGGGATTGACTTAAAGAAAGAATTATATTAAAAATCACCCGTGACTCTATAGGGAGGACACCAATTACCTATGGTTATCATGGAAATCAACCTGGTGGAAAGCCTCTTAAAAAAAAGGGCTTCACAAATAGTGAAGCCCTTTTAATTTGAAAAGATTGTTTTAGATAAAAATTAAAATCTAAAACCAAGTTTAATGGATGGCTGAGCCAAAAATGACATCACGTGTTTGTCGGCTGGTTGAGCAGACATTCCGGGCTGATGAAAAACTTTCTTTCCGGCATACATATAGCTTAAAGCTTTCACTTCAATGCCAAGAATCAATGCGTCGGTCAGATAGTAATCAATACCACCTATGAGACTGAAGCCATAGGAAATACCTTCGCCACGGCGTGTATCGAAAGTAGGAATAACCTCATCATCCTCATCAACTCCTCTGAATCCATCAAATATTTCCATCTGTGAGTAAATATAGTTGAATTGTACTCCTCCATAAGGACTAACTCTGTCATACTTACTTGAAAAATAGTAGTCGGCACCAAGGTCAATATAAAACTGTTTGCTTGTTTTGCCTTCCAACATTCTCCATCCCGGAATGGTTGTCCCGGGATAATTTTCTCCACTGGGGTCTGTAACCCCTGGGGTTTGATCTTGAGACGGCAAGCCACTAAGAGCGCCACTACCACTAAAACGAACCGCTATTTGATTGGTAACAAAATACTTAAATTCAACACCTGAAATGTTAGTAAAACTACTTGAGGTATTATAATTTATAGAATATGGTTCTATAGCAGCTGGAAGGTCGTGATCGGAATAATAAGAATCCGTGTTTCTATTAACTTCATAAGCATCAATATCAAACGAAACAGCCTTTCCAAATCTAAGTGATAACGACATGTCGCCTGCCTGCGGTCCAAATTCCTGAGCTGAAACTACCAACGGAGTTAGCAGCATTACTCCCGAAAACAACCACGACATAATTAACTTTCTCATACGAATCAGGCTTTAATATTAGGATTAAACAATGTTTGTTATAAGAGCCGGAGAGAGACTATAAATCTGTCTCCGGCTCTGGAAAAGAGTTTGTCCTATTATTACTCTAATTCGAGGTCAATTAAAGCTTTGTAATTAGCAGCTTCTTTTTCTCTGATAGCAAGCTCAACTTGCTTTTGCTCAATTTTTCTTCCTAAAGCAGCAACATAGCTATCCCAGGTTGCAAAATCAGCATCAAGGTTTGCAATATCAGCTTTGTTACCAGCGATATCATCAATGCGAGCATCGATAAAGGCATTAATATCATCATAGTCGCCTTCCAAAGAAGCTTCCAGACTGGTTGCTGATGCAAGGTCAACTACAAGAATGTCTTTATTAATATCAAGCACGTCTATCTGGTCTAACAATTCAAAATAATCGCTTCTGGCGGCAAAATAAATAGCCTTAAGAGCTGCAACATCACCTACCTCGATAGTTTGAAGATATGTGATATAGCCATTTACAATATCTATATTTTCATTTATCTCTGCAACATCTTTTTGTTGATCGGCGATATCATCATTTAATTGACTCACAGCTTTCTCTAAATCCTCAATCAATTTATCTATGTCCTCAATATTATTAACAACAGCTCCAGGATAATAATTTGATGCTAGTAAAGTAGAACTATTAATTTCGCTGATAAGATTAGCCAAATTACTTTTCGCTGTAACTAAAGCAGTATTAGCCGTAGTTAATTCATTATTACGGGTAGTCACGTTGGCTTGATAAGTAGCATTCGTTGGATCAGTATCCAACTGAAGTTCAGCCATATTCAAATTATGCTGAGCTGCTTCAACATTAGCTTTGGCAGTTTCAACAGCAGTTTCGGCGTTTGTCAAAGCTGTTGCGTAAGTATTCTTAAGAGCTTTAATTCTTGTTAAAGAACTATTGGCATCCGTTCTGTCATCCATTAGATCAGTCAGGACTTCAGTTTCAGCCTCCAATTGAGTATTGTAAGTATCTAATGATGAATAAGAAGCTGCTGCGTCATTAGGAGTATCTGTAAGCGTTTCAAGTACTTCTTGAGGAATAGTACCTCCGGCACCATCGGTGAAAGCTTCTATTTCATCTTCAGCGTCAACAGCTTTACCGTATGCAATCAAAGCATTGTCGTAAGCCTCTTCTTTAGCATCCTTCTGGCCGTTAAGCTCTGCGATTTCAACATCAATAGCGTCAATTGCTAGTTCCAATTCTTCTTTGGTCTCACGTACATCATTGATGACAGCATGACGATCAGCAGTGTTGCCATAAACAGCTTCAGCTTTAGCTAACCAACCTTCGTTAAGGTCCAATTTTCTTACAAGGCTTGCTTTTTCTCTTTCTTTTATTTCAACAATATCTCCAGTAACAGCAAGATTAGCATCTAAAGCATAAAACTCAGCTTTAAGCAAATCAGCTTGCAGACCAATAATATCTACCTGCAAAGCATTAGCCTTTGCAATAGCAACTTTATATGAATCAAGATAACTATCCAAATTTTTGTTTTTAGCTCTGTCTTCTGCTAACTCAGCTTCGTAATCGCTAAGTGCAATTTCAAGATCTGTTTGTGCTTCAGCAAGGTTGGCTTGTTCTGCAGCAAGCAATGCGTTTTGCTTAAGCATTTCTATCTCAAGCTTAACTGCAAGTGTAGATCTCTCGTTGTCGCTTTTTGCAGCCTCCAAGGCAGCATTAGCCTCAGCTATAACAGCCGAGGCAATATCAATTCTTAATTGAACTACAGCAAAAGCAGAGTCTGCATTAGCTCTAACATATGTTTCGTAAGCTTTGGCCTGAATAAGACTGGCTTGCGCTTTTCTAAGTGATTTTACACCTTCTGATTCTTCGTTGTCGATACAACCAGAAAATACAAATACAGCCATGATAGCTGCTGCTGCGAAAAATTTAATTCTTTTCATTCGTAATGTAGTTTTAATTAGTTAATTGGTCAAAATAACCTTCCCTGGAAAAAATCTATCTGCTTAACTATAAGCAAATTTTATCTTAATAGATTCAAATAATAATATAATTTATTTCACATAATCAACACCCTTCAGAGTAAATTACTCCGATTAACGCCACAAATACTTGCTATACTTCGCATAACGAAATATGACATCATTTGGCAACCAGCTAATACTATGGATGAAAAATTAGTGGCTTGTTTTAGAAAATCTTAAAGCCACTATGTTAGAAAAGAGGCGTAGAATACTTGATTCATCGTTTTAGGGTTTAGCGTTATTAAAGAGTTTTTCTTAAATAAAATACCATTTAGTAATTACTGACACAAATTTATGGAAACCATATTTCATCTACAGCACTAAGACCAACTTGTTTGACGAAAAACCCCATTTTCTGCCTCAAATGCTTCAAAAGCATGACAAATGTCAGTTCTACATACTTAAAAAGGGGCAAATCATTTTTTCAAAATGATCAATATTAACCTGATCAATAAAGAGATTATGGCTTCTTTTGAGACGATAAAGGAAACTGCTTAAAATATACCAAAGCAACAAGATTGTCTTGATTTCAATGTTGAAATGTCAAAGACAAGCTACCTGATTAAATTTGCTCAACTAAATTCTTTAACGTAAATTTGGCCGACTTAACCGGTTTAGTATGAAAAGAGCATCCTTAAAATCAATTGCAGCGGCAGCAGGCGTCTCCAAAACAACCGCCTCCTTTGTTCTCAATGGCAAGGGCAAGCAACACAAAATAAATACTACCACGCAGGAACGCATTCTTGAAGAGGCGAGACAACAAAATTACCAACCCAGTTTTCTGGCTCAAACACTCAGCTCGGGAAAAACAATGACAATTGGATTGCTGCTGCCCCAAAACGAAGATAATTTAGCCAATGCTTTGCTTCACCACCTTATACCAGAGCTTCAATTACTCAACTACCGTTTATTACCGGGAATAGCTCCAGAGCCTAATTTTGGAGAAAGGGAAATTATTGACGATTTTATTTTGCGGCAAACAGATGCCATAGTAGCCGTGAAACCTCTTCATGAAAATGAGTGGGCCGGTAGTCTTGCCATTCTTCAAACTCCACTGGTTATTATCAGCAACGAAGAAAGCAGCGTTTTGCCCAATACCATCAAGCACGATTATGCCCAAATAATCAATATGCTAATTCAACAACACTTTCAACACCATAAAAAAGCCATTGGCTTTATTGGAAAAGAGCGCGACAACAACCCCCGGTTAAAGGCCTATTTGTCGTGTTATATCGAACGTTTCGACATCAGCAGCAACTACCATTACCTGCTCAAGCAAGCAGAGCCGATAGCCAATGCTTTGAAAGCCCTTATTCAGCAAAGTGTAAATGCTATAATTTTTGAATCGCCAAAAATGGCCATACAGGCAATTAATTATATACAAACCAACCATTTACCCAATATAGAACACACCAGTCTTTCATGCATTGGCTGGACTCCGGAACTTACCTTTGCACAACCCAAAGTACTAGGTGTTGATTACGACCCTTTCAAATTAGCAAAGCAAGTCAGCCTTCTAATTAGTGCAGCACTTAACCCGCAGCCAGACACCAACAATCTGATTAATTCTACTTTGACACATTCGCAAATCCTTCCTTTATATAAGCTCTATTGA
>CAYFTA010000067.1:0-6110 GCA_964346015.1 uncultured Muribaculaceae bacterium
TTTGCTGAAACATTCAAGATACCATTGGCGTCTATATCAAATGTAACCTCAATCTGTGGAATACCTCTTGGAGCTGGAGCAATTCCGTCTAATATGAAATTTCCAATTAGTTTATTATCCTTAGCTAAAGTTCTCTCTCCCTGAAGTACATGGATATCTACTGCAGGCTGATTATCAGCAGCGGTTGAGAACACCTGTGACTTTCTAGTAGGAATTGTAGTATTAGCTTCAATCAACTTAGTCATAACACCACCTAGAGTCTCAAGACCAAGTGAAAGTGGAGTAACGTCTAGAAGAAGTACGTCCTTAACATCACCTGCAAGTACACCAGCTTGGATAGCAGCACCTAATGCTACAACCTCATCAGGGTTAACACTCTTGTTTGGTGCCTTACCAAAGAACTTCTCAACAACAGCTTGGATAGCAGGTATACGAGTTGAACCACCAACTAATAAAATCTCATCAATGTCTGAAGCTTTTAGATTAGCATCTGCTAATGCTTTACGGCAAGGTTCAAGTGTTCTTTGTACTAGTTTATCAGCAAGTTGCTCAAACTTAGCTCTTGTAAGAGTCTTAACAAGATGCTTTGGAATACCATCAACAGGCATGATATAAGGTAGATTAATCTCTGTAGATGTTAAGTTAGATAATTCAATCTTTGCCTTCTCTGCTGCCTCTTTAAGTCTCTGAAGTGCCATAGGATCTTTCTTAAGATCTAGACCACTATTCTCTGAAGCAAATTCATCAGCTAACCAATCAATAATTACTTGGTCAAAATCATCACCACCAAGGTGAGTATCACCATTTGTTGAAAGAACTTCGAATACGCCTTCACCAAGTTCCATGATAGAAATATCAAAAGTACCACCACCAAGGTCGAATACTGCGATTTTCATATCCTTATGCTGCTTATCTAAGCCATATGCAAGAGCTGCAGCTGTAGGCTCATTAATAATACGTTTAACCTCAAGACCAGCAATTGCACCAGCTTCCTTTGTAGCTTGACGCTGTGAGTCTGAGAAATATGCTGGAACTGTAATAACAGCTTCAGTAACTTCCTGGCGAAGATATTCTTCAGCAGTTTTCTTCATCTTTTGAAGAATCATTGCTGATATCTCTTGTGGTGTATAAAGTCTGCCGTCGATATCAACTCTAGCTGTGTTGTTATCTCCCTTAACTACTTTATAAGGCATTCTTCCTACCTCCGAGCTAAGACGGTCGTAACTTTCACCCATGAATCTCTTAATTGAAGAAATAGTTTTCTGAGGATTAGTAATAGCCTGACGTTTTGCTGGCTCTCCAATTTTCCTTTCTCCTCCATCAGCAAATGCTACTATTGAAGGAGTAGTACGATGACCTTCATTGTTAATAATAATAGTAGGCTCATTACCTTCCATTACTGCTATACATGAATTTGTAGTTCCAAGGTCGATTCCAATAATTTTTCCCATAATATTAATTTTTTAATTGTCTATATTTTTTTGTTTTTACTTACTAAGTTTATTGTTTTGTTTGACATCTCACTGTTTTCTAACATCTTGTTTTTTAAATCAATGTTTATAAATGAGCATGTTGTGTGTCAATGTTTTTTTGAATGACAACACAGATATATCGAAACTTGTGCCAAGGCCATTTTCCATCTTAGATATATTTATTTTAACTGTTTTATATGTCAAATTGTCAGTTTTGTCAATATATTCTATGTCATAAATGTGACAAAATGTGCTTTTTCTATTATCTTTGTATGGCTAGAAATAAAGGGGATTTATTTGAAAAATAGGATCGTGATATATAGAAATTTACTTAAGCAAGAATTTGAAGATTTGGCCTCTAGAATAATTTATGAGGACAATCATCTTTTAATAATAAATAAGAAGGTTGGGGAGATTGTTCAGGGTGATAAAACAGGTGATGAGCCTTTGGTGGATACATTCAAAGCTTTCATAGCTCAACGTGATTCTAAACCAGGCCATGTTTTCATAGGTTTGGCTCATCGTTTGGATAGACCTGTAAGTGGTCTCGTGGTCTTAGCGAAAACATCGAAAGCATTGACTAGACTAAATGAAATGTTTAGGGGACAGGATGTTGAAAAATATTATTGGGCCTTGGTGGGAATGGAGCCTGTACCTGCGTCTGGTGAGCTGAATGACCATTTATATAAGGTCGAGCGTTTGAATAAATCTTTTGCATGTAGACCAGGTGAGCTCAGAAAAGATGCAAAGTTGGCAAAGTTGAAATATAGGACTATAGGAATGACAGAACGTTATTATATGCTTGAAATTCAACTTCTTACAGGAAGACATCATCAAATAAGATGTCAGCTTGCTAATATTGGCTCACCGATTAAGGGTGATTTGAAATATGGTGCCCCACGTTCGAATCCTGATGGAGGAATAAGTCTTCATGCACGGAGATTGAGCTTTGTTCATCCTGTACGGAAGGAGACCTTAGTTATTGAAGCGCCTGTACCAGATAATTGGCCTCTTATTATTTAGAGACATGTTTTAACAAAGTTTGAAAATTAAATATTATGACAAATTTTATAGCATATTTTTTAATAGGACTGGCTTTTGGGCTAGTTCTAGGTATTGTTTTCATGCACATAAAATCTAAGGCCAATAAGCAAGTAGATGGTGCAGTCCAAGATATACTTCAAAAGAAGATTGACGAACTTAAGGCTACAAATGATGTTCAGATAGCAGTTTTGAAAGAAGGTCATGAGACTCATGTTTCAGAAATTCGAAAAGGACATGAAGCACAAATTGCTGACTTGAGGCAAGCTCATTATGTCCAAATAGCTGATTTAAAGCAGAATCATGAAAGTCATGTAGTTAATTTGAAGCAAAGTCATGAGGTACAGCTCAAAGAAGTTAAAGATGGTGTTGCCGTCCAGCTTGAGGAACAGCGAAAACGTTTTGATGAGATTATAAAAACAGTTACGGAACAGATGAAGGCTGCTTCTGATCAGATGTTAAAGGACAGGCAGAAAGAATTTTCTGAAGCAAGTGGAAAAAATCTTGGGAATATTGTGGAGCCTTTGAAGGAAACAATTGAAAGGATGAAAAAGGCAATGGATGAGTCTTCGCATAAGCAAACTGAGCTTAGTACAGAGTTGAAAACTAATATAGAGCATTTAATTAAACATAGTTCAGAAACTAAAAAGAGTGCAGACGATTTGGCAAATGCCTTAAAACATGGAGCGAAGATGCAAGGGGACTGGGGAGAAACTATTTTGACCAACCTTTTGGAGTCACAAGGTCTTACCAAGGGAATTCATTTCGATGTTCAAGCAACGTTAAAAGATAAAGATGGAAAACAAGCTAGACCAGATGTGATCTTACATTTGGATAAATTGAGATCTGTCATTGTGGACTCTAAAGTGTCTTTAACAGCTTATATTGACTATGTCAATGCTGAAACTCAAGAAGCAAAAGACAAGGCATTAAAGTCTCATATTGAAAGTATTGCAAAGCATGTAAAAGAACTTTCTGCAAAGGATTATTCATCATACATTCAATCTCCAAAGCAAAAAATGGACTATGTAATTATGTTCGTTCCAAATACAGGTGCCTTGTGGACTGCTTTGAATGCACAGCCAGATTTATGGCGAAATGCAATGGAAAAAAATGTATACATAGCTGATGAACAAAGTTTATACGGAGCTTTGAGAATAATTAATTTGACCTGGACACAAATTGTTCAAGTTCAAAATCATGAGAAAGTTTTTGAGCTGGCTGATCAGATGATAGATAGGGTTGGTAAATTCATCCAATATTTTGAAAAAGTTGGAAAGTCTCTCAAAGATGCGCAAAATGCTTATGATGAAGCAGGTAAAAAGTTAGAGGAAAGGGGACATAGTATCATTTATACTAGCAGACGACTTATCAAGTTGGGGGCAAAGCAAAATGACAAAAATCCAATACCTGACTTGATTGATATGAATGATATTCCAGAAATAGACGAAAATATTTAAAATTATTATCTTTGCAAGTTCTTAAATGTAGAATTAAAATTTGAAGGTAGGATTAAAGTTAAAAATTAGACTTAAAATCTAAAAATATAAATAAATCAAATTATAAAAAAATGGATAAAAATAGTTATGCTTTGGGCATGAGTGTTGCCCATAATATGCTTTCTTCTGGGGTAAGAGAGCTCAGTGCTGAGGATTTTGCAGCAGGTTTTAAGGCAGTTTTAGCAGGGGAAGAGCCTGCGATTCCTTTTGAAGAGGCTGCAAAACTTCTTGACAAGTATTTTGCTGAGTTGGAGAAAGAGCAAAAAGCTCAAGAGGAGATAATGAAGGAAGCCTTTCGCGAGGAGGGTGAGGTTTTCCTTAAAGAGAATGCTAAGAAAGATGGAGTTGTGGTTCTTCCAAGTGGTCTTCAATATAAGGTAATAAAAGAGGGTGCTGGTAAGAAACCATCAGCAACTTCTCAAGTAAAATGTCATTACGAAGGAACTCTGCCAAATGGAATGAAGTTCGATAGTTCATATGATAGAAAAGAACCAGCAGTCTTTGGGCTTAATCAGGTTATTCCAGGATGGACTGAGGGACTTCAACTAATGTCGGAAGGTGCAAAATATGAACTTTATATACCATATGCTTTGGGGTATGGTGAGAGGGGTGCTGGTGGAGCAATTCCTCCTTGCAGTGCTTTGAAGTTTGTGGTAGAGCTTATTGAGGTTCTATAATATAAATGATGATTAATGAAATAATAGAAATAGTCACCCTCATTTTGGGGGTGATTTATCTTCTTTTAGAATTGGGGCAGAAAAATGCAATGTGGGTTGTTGGAGTTTTCTCCAGTCTAACTGCAATGTATCTTTTTGCTTCTGAGCATCTTTGGGCTTCATTTCTATTGAATAGCTATTATTTCTTTATGTCATTTTGGGGTATATATCAATGGAGAAAAGATAGGAAAATCTTAGTTCAGGATAATGATGTATTAGGGCAAGATAACGAAATGAAAAATGATAATCGACAATCTATTCATGATATTGAAAAATTAGAAAACGATAAGACAACAGAAAAAGGTGTTGTAGAGATTCATTTAAATAAATTGCCACTTAAAGTAATAATTCAAAGTCTCTTCTTTTTGATTATTGGTACTTTGGGTCTGTCTTATTTAATGATTCATTTCGAAAATCCACAATCTTATCTTGACTCATTCATAGCTATCTTATCAATGATTGCCACTTGGTGGCTAGCAAAGGCTTACTTACAACAATGGTTGCTTTGGATTGTTGCAGATTCTTCACTAGCATTCTTATGTTTAATCCAAGGAATGCCATGGCTCGCATTACTCTATTTCTTCTATGCAGTAGGAGCGGCTTATGGTTTTTATCTTTGGAGAAAAAAAGGTGTATATTTGCAGGAGATTTCATAGGCCTATAGGGAAGTTCAAATATACTTAAAAGAAAGTTCACATAGACCTAAAACAAAAAAGAAAAATGTCATACAATAATACAAATTACCCGTCAAAACTACTCGAAGAAGCTGTAGATGCAATTAGCTCTTTGCCAGGAGTGGGCCAAAGAAGTGCATTGCGTCTAGCCCTCCATTTATTAAAACAACCAAAAGAAAAAGTTCATCATTTTACTGCTGCAATTAATGCTCTTAGGGATAATATCAAATATTGCAGGGAGTGTATGATGATAACTGATAATGAGACATGTACGATATGTAATGATAGGTCGCGAAATCATAGGATAATTTGTGTAGTGGAGAGTATTAGGGATGTAATGAGTATTGAAAATACAGGTCAATATCATGGTGTATATCATGTTCTTGGTGGCATTATTTCACCAATTAATGGTATAGGTCCTTCGGATATTAGTATAAGAGAGTTGGTGGCTAGGGTCTCAAGGCTTGTTGAAGAGGAGAAGGCTTCAGAGGCCGAGATGGGAACGGTTTCGGAGGAACTGGATGGAATAATGAAAGAACCGATTGAAATAATTCTTGCTCTTAGTGGCGATGTTGAGGGTGAGACTACGTCCTTTTATATTTATAGACAATTATCAGCTTTTAATTTGAAAGTATCGTCGTTGGCGCGTGGTCTAGGCTTTGGTGATGATCTAGAGTATGCAGATTCATTAACTTTGGGTCGCTCTAT
>CAYFTA010000068.1:0-6018 GCA_964346015.1 uncultured Muribaculaceae bacterium
CTTCTATTCAATCATATTAGAAGAATATTTACGCCATTTTTCAATCAAAGCCTTCATATCATCTGGGAGTTCTGAATCGAAGCTCATGTGTTTTTTGGTACGCGGATGTACAAAGCCCAGAGTTTTAGCATGAAGGGCTTGGCGAGGAAGTATTTTAAAGCAATTCTCTATAAATTGACGATATTTTGCATAAATAGTTCCTTTTCTAATTTCAGAACCGTCATATCTCTCATCATTGAACAAAGGGTGCCCAATCCAATTAAAATGAACACGTATTTGATGAGTACGTCCTGTCTCTAATTGACACTCAACAACAGTCACATAGCCAAAGCGTTCAAGTACTTTATAATGAGTTACAGCATGCTTCCCATTTTCCCCATTAGGAAAAACCTTAAACCTTAACCTATCATTTGGGTCTCTTCCAATATTCCCAACGATTGTCCCCTCATCATCCTTTAGATTGCCCCAAACTATAGCAACATAATGTCTATCTGTTGTACGATCAAAAAATTGCTTTGCCAGATTGAGTTGAGCCTCCTCATTTTTTACTACCACTAAAAGTCCAGAAGTATCTTTATCAATTCTATGTACTAAAACTCCCATCCTTTCATCCTCTGCATCAGGACCTTGCTTCATACCAAGATGATGAGCCAAAGCATTAACTAGGGTGCCTGAAAAATGTCCTCGTCCAGGATGAACCACCATCCCTGCCTCTTTATTTAAGACCAATACATCTTCGTCTTCATAGATTATATTCAAAGGGATTGGCTCTGGAAGAATCTCCATTCCCCTTCTCTGATATGGCATTACAAAAGTAATGACATCTTCGGGACGAATAATATAATTGGCCTTAACTACCTTATCATTGACCCTTACATATTCTTGTTTAATTGCCAACTGGATACGATGACGAGAAGTATTTTCCATACGAGATTTCAAATACTTGTCAATTCTTAAAGGATTCTGCCTCCCCTCCGCCTCAAAACGAAAATGCTCGAACATTTCCTGTTCTTCATCTTCATTTTCAACCTCTTCTAAGTCAAATTCTTCTTGGTCAAAATCTATATTTTCTAGATACTTAGACATTATTTGCCAACTTTTTCCTCATCAATTGAAAGATAAAGAGTTACCTCTTCGCCTAATAAAACAGGATTATTTGATGGAAGTGGTAATTGCCTATAGACAATAGCTTTAGTAGAATCAATATAAGTTTCCACAGAAGAATCATAAACTAATCTTCTAACATTTAGATAACTATCATGAACTTTAGCAACAGCTCTGTCTTTTACCAAGCCCACAAGATTAGGTATAATAGTGGTGTTATCTGAAGGATTTAAACCTAGTATTAAATCAATCTTTGAATCTGCCTCAATCTTAGCACCAGGAGTAATTTCTGCACCCCTATATCTTTGACCTATAACATTATTTGTAGCCATATCATCCACATAAACCAACCTATTAACCCCTAAGCTTCTTACACTAAGTTCGGCAATGGCTTGTCTTGTAGAATAACCCACAAGGTTGGGCATGTCAACTTGCTTTGATACAACGGAATTGATTACAACCCTTACCTTTCTACCTTTTTTAATCATACTTCCTGCTGGTGGATTTTGCTGACAAATTGCCCCCTTTTCCATACCTCTAACATAGGTTGAGTCCACGACTAATAAGAGCATATCCAAATCGTCAGCCACCTCCTCTGCCTCTTCTACACTAAGAGTAGTTAAATCTGGAAGTACGAATTCATCTCCATGACGAGTTATTATATTTAAAAATATATGAGCAGCTAATACGGCAAGAAGAATTACGCCAATAGCTAAAAGGAAATGTGTAAGTAATTTATTTTTCATATTAACGAATTATATTTTGGAAGACAAGCTGATAAATACCTTCTCCTAGGAGAGCAATACCAATTATCACCACAATTGCACCTGTAATCCTATTTATCCACAATATTGTACGCAGATTAATTTTCTTTCTAAACTTACTCAAACCCCAACTCACAACAAACCAGTAAAAAGCTGCTCCTGCCGCCACTGAAAGTATAATAGGAGCAACGACCCAACGATCAGTCCCCATATTATCTACATTAATTCCAAAAAAAGCAAAAAGTGTAAATATTACTACAATAGCTCCTGGATTTGTTATACCCATTATAACTGCTTGAATAAAATCCTTAATAGAAATCCCAGAACTTGCACTAGATTTAACTTTCCTAAATGGATTAGAAAAAGTCATATTTAGTCCTATTAATATGAGAGCTACACCCCCTATTAAAAGTATCCATTCTTGATATTCCTTTATGAAAATCTGCGCATAAGCCCATGCAAATATAGCTATTACAGCAAAAAGAGTATCCACTAGACATGCTCCAAGACCTGTAATAAAGCCTGCCTTATGTCCCCCACTAAGTGACTTTTGTATGACCATAATAGCAATTGGTCCTAAAGGGATGGAAGCACTAATACCAATGAAAAAACCTTTTAAGATATCTATTAGCATATTCTAAAATTAATAACCTACAAAAATACTAAAATAATTCTTTATCTTTGCATAAACATGAAACAGATAGAATGAAACAAGATAAAATACAGCTTTGGATACTTGCCACCCTAACTTCTATACTATTATCCTTACCATTTTTAATCCCAGGTTTAGGATTTTTTGCACTTTTGGGTCTTGTACCACTTCTATCAATGGAGAGAATAGCTAGCATTCTAAAAATAAAACATTTCTGGATTTATCACTATGCTACTTTTGTGTTTTGGAATGCACTCACAACTTACTGGGTTTCTAATGCAACTATCGGTGGTGGACTTTTTGCAATCCTTGCAAATGCATTTCAAATGTCTCTTATTTTTGGACTATTCAGACTTAGCAAAAAATATTTCAAAGGAAGCCTGCCTTACATCTTTTTAATGGTAATGTGGATTGCATGGGAGCGATTTTATTTTGATGCAGAAATTTCATGGCCTTGGCTTGTTCTAGGTAATTCATTTGCAGGAAATATAAGATCAATCCAATGGTATGAGTTTACTGGAAGCTTGGGTGGTTCGCTATGGATATGGCTTTGCAACTTAAGCATATTTGGAATAATGGTTGTTTTATCAGATGGAAGATGGAATAAGTATAATATTAAAGCTAAAATTGCAATCATTCTTGGCACTATCACTTTATTTATATTCCCATTTGCTTTTTCTTGGACAATCTGGAATAAATATGAAGAAAAAGAAAATCCACTCGAAGTGCTTATTCTTCAACCAAATATAGACCCTTACAATAAGTTTCAAGCGATGACTCAAGCTCAACAAGATGATATTGCTTTGGAACAAATGAGGGCCTTCCTTAAGAATCGCGATACTCTTAAAACAGAACCATTACTCATTCTTGCCCCAGAAACTTTCACTAGTGGGTTCAATCTCAATACTTATCAAACCCACCAGAGTTGGCAAAGATTTACCAGCTTTCTGAAGGATTATCCAGGTGTAAATCTCCTCTACGGAGCGAGCACATACGAGCTAATCCCTTCAAAAGAAGCTCCAAGCCACACTGCAAGAGTTTTTGACAAGGGAATATGGTATGAAACACACAATACAGCCTTGATTGTAGATGGCACAGAAAGGACTGAGTTTTTCCATAAAAGTCGATTAGTTGTAGGAGTAGAGTATACTCCTTATCCACAATTCTTTACTAAAATCGATGACTGGCTCGGTGGTGTCATGGGAAGATGTATAGGGCAAGAGGAAATAAGTCTACTTTCTGTTGTCGGGGCTGATGGCGAAAAAATAGACCTTGGTTGTGCTGTATGTTATGAGTCGGTTTATGGAGAATATTATACTGGCTATGTGAACAAGGGCGCTCAGGCCATGACCATTATCACCAATGATGCCTGGTGGGGCGACACCCCTGGATATAAACAACATCTAAGATATGCATCACTCAGGGCTATTGAAACACGAAGAAGTATAGCAAGATCTGCCAATACTGGAGTCTCGGCATTTATAAATCAAAGAGGAGAAATAGTTGAACAAAGTGATTGGTGGGTACCTACAACCTTACATGGGAAGATTAACCTCAATGATGAGCTTACTTTCTATGTGAAAAATGGAGATATTGTAGGCAGGGTTTCAACCTTTGTTTTCCTTCTGCTTTTGCTTGCTCTTGGTGTAAGAGCTTTGATGAAATCTAAAACTAGTGAGCCTAAAAACTAATTAGCTTAGAGCTTAAATCTTAAGGCTTCGGGCTTTAAAGCTAGGGCTTAGAAAGTACTTAGTCTAAGGTTTTAGAAATCTGACTACTTCTTCTTCATTTAAGGAGAGGTAGTCATATTCTTTTACAAACTTCCCATCCTCGATTAGAACATATAGAGGTAGGGTTCCTGAGGTTATATTTATAAAAGTAATGGGTTCCAGAATGGTATAGCTTAAGTTTAAGCCACTTCCATAGGTCTGGAAAAATTCTTCAATATCAGGTCTTTGCTCCTGATATCCCATAATATAAATATGAATATTTTCCACGGGGAGAGAATTATTTACAACCATCATTGATGCCTTTAAAGAAGCATTTCGACAATGTGGACAATAAGGACTGTAAAAACCTAAAAACTTGCGACCAGTGCTTAAGGAATCTTGCTGAATTTGTGGAGTAAGTTCTTCGATAATTAAATCAGAATCCGAATCCCTAACAAGACGATAAAAGAAATCTGGTGGGCAAAGAGCAAAAACGGCAACTGGTATGGCAACTACAACAGTTCCTAAAATTAATTTTTTAATGTTTTTTTGTGGAACTTTCCAGCTTAGGGCTAATAAAATCAGTATAAGGATATTTTTTAAGAGAGATTCTTTAGGATCCATCTCTACAAAAGTTCCAAAACAATGGCAAGAATTTTCATCCCCCACTAAAACCCTCCATAAGAGGAAAGCAGAGAAAAAAACCACAGTGGCTAAAGTAGTAAAATTTACTAATTTAATATAAGAAAATGATAGGATGAATACACCTAAAAGAAATTCAAAGCTTATTAAGACCCTGGCTAATAATGAAGTGAAGTCATAGGAAAAGAATTCAAAAGAATAAATATAGAGGCCAAATTCGTCTATTGAAAAACACTTCAGCAGGGCCGAAACTATGAATAAAAGGCCTAAAAGCAGGCGAGAAATTTTTGATACTAATTTCATATAAATTAAAAAGGGAGGTTGCAACCTCCCCTATAAAGAAATTTTTAATTCTTAATAAATTGCTCTACAAGTAATATTAACATCCAAGTCCGTTTCTGAAATTGTAACACCAGGGATTCTAACAGCATCCTCAAGGTCTTTACATCTTTCCCCAGCCTCTAATTCAATAATTTTAGTGTAAGTAGTTGTACCACCTTTTGCAGAGTCTTGAACTATAACGCACTCACACTCTTTAGTTTGACATGAGGTTGTAATCATTAATAAAACTATTGCCGTAAGAGCATAAATTACCTTTTTCATAATATTTGTAAATTAATTTCTTCACTTTTAACATGCAAAGATAAAAAATATTTATATAAAGACAAAGAAAGCCCTAGTCTGAAATAAAAAAAGGGAAGGCTCAACCTTCCCAACAAAATGCATTATCAACTATTAAAATACAGATTTGCAAGTAATCTTACCTGTTAATCCACCAATATTAGCACTGCTCTCAAGATCCTTACATTTTTCTCCTTTTTCTAAATCAACTGTTACAGGACCATGTGTAATTTGACTATCACCAATTGTTGTAACTGAGGTACATTTGCATTGTTTTGCTTGACAAGATGAAAACAGTAAAATGCTTAATGCTAATAAAGCGTAAATGATTTTTTTCATAATAAGTTATTTTAATTTAAATTACTCATCAAATTTAGAAATATTTTAAATCATTTACAAAAAAGAGATAAAGTTTTTCACAATGTCCCTTTTTGTAAAATAATTTATTACTCAAGCTTAGAAAGCTAAGATAAATCTGTAATTTGCTGTTACGTCCTTTCCAATACTTGCTTGGTTTCCACCAGTT
>CAYFTA010000069.1:0-1306 GCA_964346015.1 uncultured Muribaculaceae bacterium
TATGAACTAACTCTGTTTTACCTTCTTCATTCTTATAACGAGCCTTTAGACGATTAGCCTGGAAAGACTCGAAGTTCGATACTGAAGAAATCTCAAGCCATCTACCCTGAGCTGCTGAATAAACTTCAAAATCATAAGTAATGGCTGAAGTAAAGCTCATATCTCCACCACAAAGTCTAAGAATTCTATATGGCAAACCTAAGGACTTAACAATACCCTCAACATGAGCAAGCATCTCATCTAGAGCTGCATAAGAATTCTCTGGCTTTTCTATACGTACAATTTCCACTTTATCGAATTGATGGAGACGGTTTAGACCTCTAACATCCTTTCCATATGAGCCTGCCTCACGACGGAAACAAGGGGTATAAGCTGTTAACTTTACTGGAAAATCCGAATCAGACAAAATTACATCACGAAAAAAGTTAGTTACAGGAACTTCTGCTGTTGGGACCATGTAGAAATTATCCAAGGTTACATGATACATTTGTCCTTCTTTATCTGGAAGTTGACCTGTACCAAAACCAGAATCTTCATTTACCATTACTGGTGGTTCTACTTCTAGATAACCTGCCTTTGTATTTACATCTAGAAAATAATTGATAAGAGCTCTTTGAAGTTTTGCTCCTTTTCCTTTATATACAGGAAAACCAGAGCCTGTTAACTTAACACCTAGATCAAAGTCAATAATATCAAATTGCTTTGCAAGCTCCCAATGTGGAACAGGTTCTGATAATTCAGGAATTTCATTTCCTGTCTTAACAACCACATTGTCCTCTGCTGATTTTCCTGGCTGAACTTTATCACAAGGAATGTTAGGAAGCTGTACTATTAACTCATCAAGTTCTGCATTGTTTTTCTCTGCTTGAGATTGAAGCTCAGTAGACCTTGTTTTTAATTCTGCCACTTCTGACTTCACGGACTCCGCCTCATCCTTTTTACCAGATTTTAAAAGAGCGCCTATTTGTGCTGCTTTTTGCTTTTGAAGAGCAAGAGAATCATCTATTTCTTTTTGTAATGCTCTACGGTTATCGTCTAAAACTTGAATTTTCTCAACTATGTCCTTTGCCTCAAAATTCTTAACGAGAAGTTTTTCAATTACGAATTCTGGATTTTCACGGAGTAATTTAATTGTCAGCATAATATATGGTTTTAAGAAACAAGCTACAAATATAAGAATTATTCTTCTATTCTATGAAAAATCTGGATATAATTTATGTCATCTTTTGCTGTGAATTTCACACTATCTTTTGTAAGTTCAGTTACAATATAAGCATGAGCCCAAAGTCCTTCCTGATGGTCATAT
>CAYFTA010000069.1:1406-5900 GCA_964346015.1 uncultured Muribaculaceae bacterium
GAAAGGCATTCTACCCAAAAACTGATAATTTGAATCAGAATTTGGGTAAAATATTTTCGATTTATTACAAGAATTTCGTGTCTTATTTATTTTTTTTGATAATCTGACACATTTTTAAGTCCAACTAGACCAAAATAAGACTCAACTATATCCCCTTTTATATAGACTTGTTTTCCCAATAAATTAGGATTGTCTACTAAGTTCAGAGCTTCTCTTACATCGCCTATTGGCAAGCTGACGGCTATACACGAGCTTCTTTCGCAAGAACCTGCACGTGGAGCAAAAAGAAGATTGGTTCTGGACTTAAATGGAGGATCAAAAGAAGCTGCCGTAGAAGTCAAATCTCCACCTACAATAAAGCCACTAACCCATATTCCCTTATCACCAATTCTCTGCTTTGCAGCAGCTACAGTATAAGCATCCTCTGGACTCTGCCCCTGAGAAGAAGAGGAGCCACTACCAATTACATAATTTTCATTAATCCAATACCTTGAAGTATCCACTTCAATCCTTAAGCCCTTCTGCGAAGTCTGTGATGTCTTTTCTGAAGCACTAATGTTTAAATGAAGAACTTCACGAGGAGCCAAAACTCTAGTTAATAAGGTCTCATCCTTGCCATCTTGAGTAAGAATCAAAGACACCGAACCTGGTTCAAAATATGCAATTCTTTTTTCTCTATAACTATACATCAAACTACCCTTAGATGACTTTAAGAGCAAGGCTGCAGATGGATAAGTAGTTAAAAAGTTAGAGTTAATGCTCAGACGTACTCCTGAATTCATTTGAGTGCAATTAATTTCTCCATTTACAACACCTGAAGCTGGTACCACAAGAACCTGTTCATCACCGTATTGTGGTTTTGAAAACTCGGGTTTAGTAAAAGTTTCTGAAATGACCTTAATTGTATAGCTCCCAGAACTCAAGTTAAAAGCTTCTGGCGAATTACCCCATAAACCCTCATAAATTACCTTGCCAGAGGATGAAGTTACTTTTAATATAAAATCATTCGTATCTGGAACTTCAGTGCCCCTAGTTAATAGTTCATACTTTGATGAAAATCGTAAACGAAGTTGCCCAAGCCCCTTATCTTCAAAAATAGAATTACACGCATTAAAGGTTAAAAAGAAACTCAAGAACAACCAGAAAAAATTTAATAAAATCTTATTCATATCTCCCTCCACATATTATATTCCACCTCATTGTGGACAGAACAAATATAAACTTTAATGAATGAGAAAAGAGAAAAATATATATCATATGTGATAAATTTTTCTCTTTTTTTAACTAATTTCTTTTTCTTATCGAAAATATTAGACTACTCGAATTTTTGCATATCTCAATAGTAATATTTTTTCACCATAATCATCAAAAACTATTCTCGCTTTTCTATCAGCCACATCGCCAATTAGCTCCTCTATTACTCCAAAGCCAAATCTATTATGTTCAATCCTTTGCCCTTGTTTTAGCTCCAGAATTGGTGTTGGCTCAAAATCTTCGTCACTATGTCTCTTTGGGATCACTTGTGGCCGACGAAATATTGTTGTCTTTGAGATTGTTGGTTTAGAAACTACTGATTTAGATTCTCTTGGCTTAGGTTCTGGTTCTACGCTTTTACTTCCTATAGATCTTCTTTCAACTCTAGCCACTCCCGAGCGCCCATAATTATTCCATCCTCCTTTTGAACCAAAACTAAAGCTTTCTTCTACACTCTCTTCCCCTCGAATAGGATTTAATATATGTTTTTCATCAATTTCCTTAATAAAACGACTTGGTACATTTGATTCTGTCTTACCATGTTTCATCCTAGTAGAGGCATAAGAAATTTGTAAAACCTTCTTTGCCCTGGTCATGGCCACATAAAATAAACGTCTTTCTTCTTCTATTTCCACTTCTGAAGCATAGAAGCCACCTGATGGAAAAAGATTTTCCTCCATACCTGTTACATAGACATATGGGAACTCTAAACCTTTTGCTGAATGAGCTGTCATGAGTGCCACTCTATTAACAGATTCTTCATCTTCTTCTATATCCACAGCGCTTAAAAGAGATACATTTTCCAAATAATCTCCAAGGGTTACTGATGGAAAATCTTTTGAAGTATATTCTACATTTTCATCTGCCAAACCTTCTACTATTAACTCTTCTATATTTTCCACAGTACGCTCATCCACATAGTTTTTAACACTATTTAACAATTCCTCAATATTCGCAAATCTTCCCTGTCCTTCAATACTTGTATCAGATTTAAAAAACATATATAACCCTGACTCTGTGGCCAATGATAAGGCTAACTCATAAGCATCTTCATTTGCAACACGAATTGCGTAACGCTCCATCATTTCGCAAAAAAGTCTAATCTTAGCAATTCCAGCAGATTTTAAACCATAATTTTCCAAGTCTTGCTCAAGACCTGTTCTAAAAAGAGTCATTCCCTTGTCTCTGGCAGCATTAACCAAGGCTTCTAAAGACGTATTTCCAATACCTCTAGCTGGCTTATTTACAATCCTAATAAAGGACTCATGGTCATTAAGATTTACAGCCAATTTAAAATAAGCCATCATGTCCTTGACCTCAGCCCTCTCATAGAAAGAATTTCCAGAATAGATTTTATAAGGAAGATTTCTCCTTCGTAGAGCTTCCTCTATTGCACGTGACTGAGCATTGGTCCTATACAAAATAGCAAAGTCCTGAAATTCCGCTCTATCAGAATTCATCCTTGAAATTATATTTGAGGCAATTAATTTAGCTTCCTCTAACTCATTATGGGCTTTTATCAATCGAATCTGCTCACCTTCTTCACCTGCAGAAAAACAAGTTTTAGGTATTCTTGCTTCATTTTTTGAAATAAGAGAATTAGCAGCATCAACTATTGTTTGAGTAGAACGATAATTTTGTTCTAAACGGAAAGTTTTAGTCTTGGGATAATCCTCCTTGAACTTTAGAATATTCTCAATTCTTGCACCACGAAAAGCATAGATAGACTGAGAATCATCACCCACTACACATATATTATCATGATTTTGTGTCAAGCGTCTTAAAACCATATATTGAGCTTGGTTTGTATCCTGATATTCATCCACCAATATATACTCAAAACGTCCAGCAATAGATTCCATGGCTTCTTTTGAATCTCTGAGAAGAATATTCATATTTAAAAGAATATCATCAAAATCCATCACACCAGATTGCTTACATTTATGATTATATAGTTCATATATGTCTATAATACGGGGTTTCCTCGCTGCTGCATCTTTTTGTAAGGCGCTAGGATTACGACGATAGGCCGATGGTGTGACTAAATTGTTTTTGGCCATGGAAATACGAGAAAGCACCTCTTTTGGTTTATAGACTTTGTCATCCAATTGCAATTCTTTAATGCAAGTCTTAATTGCACTTATTGAATCACTCGTATCATAAATTGTGAAAGTTGAAGGATAGCCAAGCTTATCTGCAAATTCCCTTAAAAATCGAATAAAAACAGAGTGGAAAGTTCCCATATATAGCTTTCTCGCTTTTTGATAACCCACCATTGTCGCTATTCTCTCTTTCATCTCTGAAGCTGCCTTCTTTGTAAAAGTAAGAGCAAGTATTTTTTCTGCTGCAATACCATGTTCCAAAATATAGGCAATCCTACTAGTTAAAACTCTAGTTTTACCAGAGCCTGCACCTGCCACAATTAGCACTGGACCGTCTACACATGTGACAGCTTTTCTTTGTTCGCTGTTTAATCCTTCTAAAATAGTACTCATTTTGTTCTTCATAACGGCGCGAAAATACAAAAAAATGGTTATATTCGCGCCGTCAAGTTAAGAAATACTTAAAAACAATTTTTATTTATAATGTCAAACAACATCTACTTAAAACGCGGTTTCAATTTACCCCTCGAAGGTGTAGCCGCACAAAACACCAAAAAGGAGATAAAGCCAGACGTTGTTGCCCTTAAACCTACAGATTTTAGGGGTCTAGTTCCTAGACTACTTGTAAGAGAGGGTGATAAAGTTCTCGTGGGTTCTCCTGTTTTGGCCGATAAGATGAATCCAGACATAATCTTTGCTTCTCCAGTTAGTGGAGTTGTACAAGAGGTTATCAGAGGAGAAAAAAGAAGATTGCTTGAAGTGCGCATTAAGGCTGATGTAAGTCAAGAATTTGTAGATTTTGGTATTAAAAAACCTGCAGATCTTTCAGCTGATGAAATCAAAGCATCTCTTTTAACTAGTGGCTTATGGCCTGCATTTATTCAGAGGCCATACGGCATAATTGCAAATCCTGAAGTGAGACCTAAGGCAATTTTCATTTCAGCTTTTTCAACTGCACCTCTAGCAGCTAATGCAGAATATGCTTACAGAGAAGACGTGGAGCATATTCAAACAGCAATCAATGCTCTAACTAAGCTAACAGATGGAGGTGTTCATATTTCACTGAATAGTGCGAACTTTTCAGGAACTCCATTCCACAAACTTGAGAATGTTATCCAACATGTTTTTACAGGAGTAC
>CAYFTA010000070.1:0-5814 GCA_964346015.1 uncultured Muribaculaceae bacterium
CAAGCATCAGAATAATTCATATTACCGAGAGAATCATCCACAAATTCATCATGTTGAGTAGAAATTACAATTGTATGAACTCTCACAGGCTTCCCTGTTTCACTATCATATTCAATAGTGAATTGAGACTTTGAGTCAGGACGAAGGTATGGCATTAGTTCAGGAGTTTGCTTGCGAATCTTTGAAAGTAGCTCAAGTGCGAGATGCGAAAGCGCTAATGGAAGCGGCATAAAATCTTCTGTGTCGCGGCAAGCATATCCAAACATCATCCCTTGGTCGCCAGCTCCCTGGCTATCTGCATCCTCTCCGACAACACCTCGATTAATATCTGGACTTTGTTCGTGAATAGCAGAAAGAATTCCACAAGAGTTCCCGTCGAACATATATTCTGCTTTGTTATAACCAATTTTGTTAATAACGCGACGAACAGTAGTCTGTATATCCACATAAGCGTTTTCTGCGCGAACTTCACCGCCAACTACTACAAGACCAGTGCTACAAAAAGTTTCACAAGCCACCTTTGATTCAGGATCTTGACGAAGAAATTCATCCAAAATTGCATCTGAAATTTGGTCTGACACCTTGTCTGGATGTCCTTCTGAAACGGATTCTGATGTAAATAAATAAGTCATATTGTTTATAAGTTTTTAATCATAAAAAAAGCCCCACAAAATGCGGAGCAACACAAAAACAAAAATATGAAGTCTACAAAAGTAGCTCAATTTTAGCATTTTTTTGTGTGGTTGCAAGCAGCCAAATCTTTCCACATTTCATCAGAGGCAGCAAAGGTATTAAAAAAATATTAAAAACTCCAAAAACTCAATGAAAAATTTAGTAATCAAAGTAAATGTGTTATATTTGTCTAATAACTTTTATCAAAAACTTATTAAACATTATGAAACAAACGTTTATGCGTAAGCTGGGCCTTATAGGGCTAGCAATGTGTATGGTTCTCTCTGCTTTTGCGCAGGTGACAACCTCATCTCTTGGTGGACGTGTTGTTGATGAATCCGGAAAACCAGCAGTTGGCGTAGCAGTTGTTGCTACACACGAGCCATCTGGTACAGTTTACGGGGTTATTACCAACGAAAATGGTCGTTATACTATTACAGGTATGCGCGCCGGTGGTCCATACAGAGTGGAAATCTCAAGTCTTGGTTACCAGACATTAAAATTTACTGATTTAAACTTACTACTTGCAGAGGCTTCTTCTTTGAATGCAACTCTTAAAGAGGACGCAGAAATGCTCGGCGAAGCAATTGTTGTAGCTGTGGCGGACTCTAAGTTTTCGGCTCAAAAAACAGGTGCAGCAACAAACATTTCAAGTCAGCAAATTACTTCACTTCCTACAGTAAGTAGAAGTATTACAGATGTTACAAGGCTTTCTCCTTATGGAGGAAACGGGATGAGCTTTGCTGGAGCGGATGGTCGTACAGCTAACTTTACAGTCGACGGAGCTAGCTTCAACAACAACTTTGGTCTATCTTCAAATCTTCCAGGCGGCGGAAGCCCAATTTCAATTGATGCTATTGAAGAAATGCAAGTTGTAATTTCTCCTTATGACGTTCGCCAAACCAACTTTATTGGTGGTGGAGTTAATGCAATTACAAAATCTGGTTCTAACAAATTTAAAGGCTCTGCTTATGTTTATCATCGCAATGAGAATATGCGTGGTAACCAGTCAGCAGGGGTTGAGATACCTGGAGCTCGTGATAGAGATCGTAGTACAGTTTATGGTATGACCTTAGGTGGTCCTATTATTAAAAACAAACTTTTCTTCTTTGTTAATGCTGAATATGGAAAGGCTCCTTCGGTAGCAGTGCGTTGGAGAGCTTCTGAAGACGGTAAAGGAGATAATAATAAATATCTATCTTATACATCGGTAGCAGACATGGAAAGGGTATCTGAACACGTTAAAACTAAATATGGTTATGATACAGGTTCATTCACTAACTTCCCTGCAGACGAGAGCAATCTTAAACTTCTTGCTAGGGTAGACTGGAACATTAATAGTGACCATAGATTAGCTGTTCGTTACAACTATACCAACAATAAGGCTTGGAATGCTCCAAATGCTACTTCAATGGACGGTGGTACACGTTCGGCATATGCTCGTACTTCATTGTACTCAATGGCTTTTGCTAACTCAATGTACTCAATGAACAACTTAGTTCATTCTGTTTCAGTTGACTTAAATAGCCGTCTTTCAGACAATCTTTCAAATCAATTCCTTGCAACATTCTCAAAGCTAGACGACGTACGTGGTACAAACTCTGCTGAGTTCCCATTCATTGATATTCAAGATGGTACAGGTACAAATACGCAGTATATGTCTTTAGGTTATGAGTTATTTACTTGGAATAATGCAGTACACAATACTGTAGCTAATATTAAAGATGACCTTACTTATTATTTAGGTAACCATAAAATTATGGCAGGTCTTAGCTATGAATATCAAATGGCCGACAATGCTTATATGAGAAATGGTACAGGTTACTATCGTTATGCAAGTGTTGATGACTTTATCAATGGTGCAGCTCCAGAAGTTGTATGTTTGACTTATGGCTATGGTGGCGAGAAAAATCCAGCAGCAAGGGTTCAATTCCACAAAGCAGGTATTTATGCACAAGATGAGTGGAACGCAAATGACTATTTCAAACTAACTTATGGTCTTCGTCTAGACGGTTTATTCTTTGACAATGGTGATTTGATGACAAACAATGCTATTAAGGCTATTGAATATTACGATAGAGATGGGAAAGTACGTAATATTGATACTGGTAAATGGCCATCAGCAAATCTTACTCTTTCACCTAGACTTGGTTTTACTTGGAACGTCCTTAAAGATAAGAGTTTAACTCTTCGTGGAGGTACAGGTTTGTTCTCAGGTCGTCTTCCATTAGTTTTCTTCACAAATATGCCAACTAACTCAGGTATGGTTCAATACCAAGCTCAGATCAATTCTAAGAATGTTCCTGGTGGTTCAATGGATGCATTTGCAGGCGGTCTTGTGACAGATGCTAACGGAAAAGCAACAACTCAGGCTCTTCTTGATAAACTTCATGGTATGGGTTATCCACAAACAATTTCTCCTGAAGATGGTGCAGTTCCATCATCAATTTCAGCAGTGGACCCTAAGTTTAAGATGCCACAAGTTTGGAAAACTTCTTTAGCGGTTGACTATAAGTTCCCTACTCCATTCCCATTCTCTGTTACAGCTGAAGGTATCTTCAATAAGACAGTTAATGGGGTTTCAATCTCTGACTGGAGCATGATGCCAGTTGAGGGCTTTGCTAGATTAAATGGAGCAGACAATCGTCCTCTATATCCATCTAATTTTAGAACAGGAACAAAAGCTTTTGTTCTAGAGAACACAAATAGAGGTTATGGGTATTCGGCAAACGTTACTTTAAATATGCGTCCAATTGATGGAGTTAGCTTGATGGCGGCTTATACTCATACAGCTTCTAAAGAAATCACTGGTATGCCAGGTTCGGCAGCAGAGTCTGCATTTACTTATGTTCCTACATCAAAGGGTCCTAATAACATCCCATTGCATAATTCGCAATATGTTACCCCAGATCGTTTCATAGGATCTATTACTCATCACGACAAGAGCGGAAATCATTTTAGCCTAATTTATGAGGCTTGGAGAGGTGGCGGAAACTATTCATATATGTTAACAAATGATATGAATGGTGATGGTTATCCTTACGATGCTCTTTATATCCCAACAGACAAACAAGTGGCAGACGGTGAATATCGTTTTGTATCAGATTCTGATAGAGATCGCTTCATGGATTATGTTCATAAAGATAAATACTTAAGCAAAAACCAAGGTAGGTATGCTGAAGCATATAGCGTTTATTCTCCTTGGACTCACAGAATTGACTTCGGTTACAAACACGATTTCAAAGTTAAGGTTGGAGCATCAGTTAATACTCTACAATTGAGTATTGACGTTAAGAACGTTCTTAATTTATTCAACTCTAAGTGGGGTGTTGCTAAATATTTGAACCCTGCAATTACTGACGGTCGTATCCTTAAATATGAAGGAGTTGACGCAGAGGGTTATGCAACATTCTCAACACCATCAGCGGTTAATGGAAGTCTAGAAACTTTCACTCCAAGCATTGCAATTGGACAGTGTTGGTATGCATCTGTGGGAATAAAGTATATGTTTAACTAATTAACTAAGGTATTATTATGAAACTAAAATATTTATTCTCAATCATACTTTCATCTGTGCTTTTATTTGCCGGATGTGTAAGTGAAGAAAAGGAAGCTTTAAATAATATTAAGCTTTCAAGTACTTATCTATCAATCCCAGAAGAAGGTGGTACGGTAAGTGTGACTATTAATGCAACAGAAGATTGGGCGTTTGTTGAAACATCAAAATGGCCTGGAACTACTGAAGCTCCACACTGGCTATCTGCAGCAAGTGTAATGAGCAGTGGTCCAGGAGAAAAGACAGTTACATTCACAGCAGGAGAAGGTGCTGGTCGTGAAATAGAACTTTCTATTAAAGCGGGCACAAGAACTCAATTCTTAAGAATTATTCAAGGCGTTCTTGAGGTTCAAGAAGAAACTTGTGATGAAGCAAATCAAGGTCCTGACGGAAGACTAGTTAGAGCCAGTGGTGTGGTTACTGGTATTGAAAACACAACATATGGCAACTGGACTCTTAAGGATGCCACGGGAACTCTTTATATCTACGGAACTCTTTATGATGGTAAAACAAAACAATTTGCAAAGTTAGGCTTAGAGGAAGGTGATGAAGTAACTGTTGAAGGACCAAGAGGTTCATATAATGGCAAGTCACAGCTTGTTAACGTAACTGTAGTTAAACATATTAAATCTCTATTGAAGATTACAACTGCGCCTCTAGCAGCTCCTCTTGCTAAAGAAGCCCAAGAGTATGAAATAGAGATGCAATTCAAGGGTGACCAATTATTGCCTTTAGTTCCAGAAGAGTTTAGAGAGTGGATTTCTGTTGTAAATATCCAGACTAAGCCTGGAACTCCAAGCAAGATTGACCCTAACCCAGCAAGCACAGCAGTAGCGACAATACGTCTTACAGAAAATACAGCTGTGACACCTCGCTACGGTAGCGTTAACTTTACTTCTAAGAAAGGGAAATCCTCTTCAAATGTGGAATATAAAATTTCTCAGCTAGGTAATATGCCAGATCTTAAACCTATTAGTGATATCGGTACTCTTACATATGTCCATACAGAAGGTCAACTTGCGGCACTTTGCCAAAGAGGTTATATTCTTGATGATGGAACAGGAGCAGTCCTTGTATACTATGGTAGTAGCTATAACAAACCATATAAGATTGGTGATAAAGTGAAAATCGTAGGAACACCATCAGTTTATAACTTTGGCCAACAAGTAGGTACTCCAGATTATGAGGAATTAATTGAATCTGGTACATTTACTTATGCTACCCCTAAGGTTTATGATGAAGCAGCTCTATTAGCTGTTAAAGCAAGCGTTGCTGGCAAGACAGGTAATAAGGATGCAGTAGTTCCAATAGAGTATGTAAAACTTACAGGAACTCTTAATGTAAGTGGCTCTTACTATAATCTTAACTTTGCTGAAACTACAGAAGTTATAGGTTCTATTTACTATCCTATCGCTTCTATTGGTCTGGCAGACCAAAATGGTAAGAAAGTTCATATTTATGGCTATACTACATCGTTCTCTGGAGGTAAATACCTCAACCTTGTAGCAACCAGCTATGAATTAGCAGAATAGAAATTAGACAGAGCTTAGCAAAAGATAAGCAACACAAATCAAATTTCAAGCGAC
>CAYFTA010000071.1:0-5794 GCA_964346015.1 uncultured Muribaculaceae bacterium
ATGAGTATAACATAAATATGAAGTTCTATAATACAATGGATGTACTTTCATTTGTTATGCCAGGTCTATATATATCTGATAGTACAACAGTAAAAGCTTCAATAAAACCAGACGAAAGTTTCACAGCAGATATTGAATCGCCTAGACTAGCATACAAAGAACAGTATCTTAAAAATGTAAAAGCAAAGATTAACAATAAAGACTCTTCCATGAGAGCTAATCTGGAAAGCAGTGAGGCCAGATTCCTCACTATGATTCTTAAAAAGAATGATCTAAATCTTTTTGCAAGAGACAATAGGCTGGGACTAAGTTACACATATAATAATGAAGGTGAGCTTGAGAACAAGGGAGAATTCTATGCAAGGGGCGATTTGTCTAGAACAAATAAGAATGAATTGGCTCTTAATCTAGATTTTCTACCTTCCAGTGTATTTATTAATTCTCAGGAATGGAATCTACGTCAATCTACAATTAACTTTGAAGGTACAGACATAGAAATTCCAAATTTTGAATTTGACTCTCGCAATCAGAAAATACGCCTAAACGGTGGTATATCAAAGACCAAAGCAGATACACTCCAACTTTCAATGGATAAGTTTAATCTTGGTATTATAAATCCACTTTTTGAGCCAAATATGGGTATTCAAGGTGAAGTATCAGGTATAGCTATGCTAACCTCACCTACTGATCATTTTGGTATACTAATAGACATGATAAGTGAGAACACAGCCATGTCAAACGAACCTTTGGGAGTATTGAATACAAAAGTTACTTGGAATGAAAACTTTAATAGATTTGATCTTCTTTTATGGAATGAACTAGGCCAAAAGCAGAATATAAATCTTAAAGGTAATTATTATCCTAGTGTTCAAAGGCTTGAAGCTAACGCAGATCTTGATGAATTAAATCTAGGTTATATCTCTGTCTTTTTAAAGGATATTTTCAGCGACCTAAGAGGTAAAATCTCGGGCAAAATTTCTGCAGAAGGTCCTATTAGTCATCCTAAAATTACAAGCGAGGACACCTGTCTAAAAGACGGAATGTTAACAATCGACTTCACTAAAGTACCTTATTTTGCTGAAGGTGAGTTTAGTGTGGATGAATGGGGCCTATATTTTAACGATATAAAAATTAAAGATAGGTACAACGGAACAGGAACTGTAAATGGTAGTATGAATTACAACTATTTTAGAGATATTTCTTTTGATACAAGAATTAGAGTAGAACAAATTGAAGGAATTAATCTTACAGAAAAAGAAAGTGAATATTTCTATGGGAATATTTTCGGCACTGGAAACATAAATATCACAGGCCCAATTTCAGCCATTCAAATGGATATTGACGCTGTTACAGCCAAGACTGGTAGTCTTCATATTCCTATTCCAAATACTGCCGTGGCTGGTACTACTAACTTATTAAAGTTCAAAGAGCCAGAAAAAATTATATGGGTTGACCCTTATGAATTGATGATTGCAAAATTAAAAACAAGAGAAGAATTAGAAGGAGATTTTGCTGTCAAACTTAAAATTGGGGCAACACCAAGCGTCGAGGCCTTTATTGAAATAGATAAAGCTAGTGGTAATGTTTTGTCGGGGAGGGGTGCTGGTGTTATCACTTTAGATATTCAACCTAGTAGAGATATATTTGATATAAGTGGCGATTATACTCTCAATAGTGGTCAATATCATTTCGTCGCTATGGGCATTGCCAGCAGAGATTTCACTATTCAAGATGGTAGTAATGTGCGATTTGCAGGTGATATCTTTGAAAGTAAATTAGATATTGATGCTATTTATAAAACTAAAGCTTCGATCTCCACTCTAATTTCGGATACAACTTCAGTATCTAATAGGCGTACTGTAGAATGTGGGATTAAGATTACAGATAAACTAATGAATCCTAGCCTTGATTTTTCTATAAATATTCCTGATATAGACCCTACAATTAAGGCACGAGTAGACAATGCTTTAAGTACTCCTGACAAGATACAGAAGCAATTCCTTTCACTCATTATTTCAAATAATTTCCTCCCTGACGAGCAATCAGGTATTGTAAATAACTCATCAATGCTTTATTCAAACATGACTGAGATAATGACAAATCAAATCAATAATATCTTTCAAAAATTGAATATTCCACTAGACTTAGGTTTGAACTATCAACCTAACGACAAAGGAACTGATATTTTTGATGTAGCTGTGTCTACTCAATTATTTAATAATAGGCTAATTGTCAATGGTAATATTGGTAATAAACAAAAGACTATTGACAGCAATAACGATATTGTTGGTGATATTGATATAGAAATAAAGCTTGATAACTCTGGTGCTGTAAGGTTGAATCTCTTTTCACATTCAGCAGACCAATACACTAACTACTTGGATAATTCCCAGCGAAATGGTGTAGGTATAACTTATCAAAAGGAATTTAATAGTTTCCTGTCTTGGTTTAAGTCTATTTTCACTTCAAAAGAAAAAAAAGAAGCTGCCAGAAGAGAAGAAGAAAAAGCTTTAATTGATGAAGGAAGAACCGTGTTGGAAATAACTCAAAAAGAGGTCAAGAAAAAGAAAAAGCAAAATGGCAAAGGGTAAATTATATTTGATTCCATCGCCTCTAGGAGAAAATGATCCCAATGAAGTAATACCAGGTCCTGTTCTAGAGTTTCTTCCCTATTTTAAGACATTTGTGGTGGAAGAATTAAGGACTGCTAGGCGTTACTTGTCCAAAGCTGGGCTCAAAGGAAAAATTGGTGATTTGGAACTATATGTACTTAATGAGCATACTGATCAAGCTACCGTTGAAAATTATTTAGGACTATTTAAACACGGTAACGATGTTGCTTTGATTTCGGAAGCAGGGCTTCCTGCTGTTGCAGATCCAGGGGCTCAGCTCGTAGCTTTAGCTCATCGTAACAATATTGAAGTCATTCCTTTTGTGGGTCCATCTTCACTTATGCTAGCTCTCATGGCTTCTGGTTTGAATGGGCAGAACTTTGCTTTTTGTGGCTACTTACCTGTGAAATCTGATGAAAGAAAGAATGCATTAAAGTCTATTGAAAGAGATTCTATGTCTGGACAAACTCAAATTTTCATAGAAACTCCTTACAGAAATGACGCTCTATTTACTGACATGTTAGATGTGCTTTTACCAAATACAAGACTTTGCGTGGCAGCAAATATAACAATGCCAGATGCTTATATTAAAACAATGAAAGTAAGTGAATGGAATAAAAATAAAATTATAATAGGAAAAAGACCATGCGTATTTCTAATATTGGCATAATGGAGTTGGAGGGCATGGAGTTCTATGCTCATCATGGTTGTTTGGAAGAGGAGAAAGTTGCAGGAAATCTCTTTATCGTGGATTTTAAAGGATGGATGGATATGTCCAGGGCTGTGGAAAGTGATGCTCTTGAGGATACCTTAGATTATGGGCTTTTGTACAAATGCATTGAGACAGAAATGGCTGTGAGCTCAAATCTCTTAGAACACCTTGCAGGAAGGATAGTTAAGGCCATTTCTTTGGAGTTTCCCGAACTTATTAAATTTGAAATAAGAGTTTCAAAAAGACGTCCTCCTGTGAATGGTATTATCCAATGGTCTAGAATTATTTTAAAATATGAGTAAAAAAATAGCATTTATCACCTTAGGTTGCAAATTGAACTATGCAGAAACTTCAAGTTATGAAAGACACCTGGTTAAGGCTGGTTTTGAAGTTGTGCATTGGAACACAGCCGAAGCTGATATATATCTTGTTAATACTTGCACTGTTACAGAACAAGCTGATAAGAAAAGTAGAAATATTATAAGGAAACTGCATAGACTTTCTCCTGAAGCTATGATTGTGGTTTGTGGTTGTTCTGCTGAGTTAAGAAGGGAAAATATTGCCAATATTGAGGGTGTTAAATATGTTTTTGGAGCAAATGAGAAAAGCAAGGTGGTGCCCAGTATTTTAAAAGAATTTGATATTGGTAATTCTCCTGAAATTAGTAAGCTTAGTTCTTTTGACCAGAATGCTAATAATTGTTCGGAACTTTCTGATTCATATCTGAGTGTGGAGACTTACTTTCCGGCTTATTCTTCAGGAGAAAGAACTCGCTCTTTTTTAAAGGTTCAGGATGGTTGTGATTTCAAATGTGCTTATTGTACAGTACCTTATGCTAGAGGAGAAAGCAGGAATGCTCCCATTTCCACAATTATTGCTCAAGCCAGGGAAATTGCTGCTGAAGGCATTAAAGAAGTAGTTTTAACTGGGGTAAATACTGGAGATTTTGGAAAGAGTACTGGCGAGAGTTTCTTTGACTTGATAAAAGAACTTAATGAAGTGGAAGGAATTGAAAGATTGAGAATATCTTCAATTGAGCCTAATCTCCTCACTGAGGAAATGATCGATTGGATTGCATCAGGCACGAAGTTCCTGCCACATTTTCACATTCCTTTACAGTCTGGTAGTGATACCATTTTAAGGGAAATGCGTAGGAGATATACAACAGTGGATTTTGCTCATAAGATAGACTATATACGCGAAAAAATGGGAGATAAGGTTTTCTTCGGGATTGATGTAATTGTGGGCTTCCCAGGTGAGACCGATGAGCTTTTCATGGAGACTTATAATTTCCTTAAAAACAGGATACGCCCCACATTTATACATATATTCCCCTATTCCAGACGCTCTGGAACCCTAGCTGCAGAGCGTAAAGACCAAGTTCAGGACATTAAAAAGACTGAAAGGGTAAGGATGTTAAAGGATTTGTCTGATAAACTTAATAAGGAATTTATTGCAGCAAATAAGGGACGCAAGGAAAAAGTTCTTTTTGAAAGCACTAATCGAAAGGGGCATATGGAGGGTTATACTTCGAACTACATCCGAATTTCAAGGGCTTTTGACCCCGAGCTCATCGGAAAAATTGTAGAAGTGGTAATTTAATTTTGTCTGTCACCCTGAGCGTAGCGTGAGGGTCTTCGCAGATACTATTAAAAATTAAAAAAATGATTCAAAATAAAGCAAAATTACAATTTCTAGGTACTGGTACTTCTCAAGGGGTGCCTATGATTGCTTGTGATTGCTCAGTTTGCAAATCCTTAGATTCAAAAGATAAGCGTCATAGAGCCTCTGCCTTAGTTGATTATCAGGGGCAACGCTTTCTCATTGACGCTGGTCCTGACTTTCGAACTCAAATGCTACGAGCTAATGTAAAACATCTTGATGCTATCTTGCTGACACATAACCATAAAGACCATGTAGCTGGTCTTGATGACATTCGTGCTTTTAATTATCTCGAAAAGCAAACTGTTCAAATCTATTGCGAAAAATATGTAGAGGAAACTCTTAGACAAGAGTTTGCCTATGTTTTTGCTGATTTTAGATATCCTGGAATTCCTAAATGGGAAATCAATTTAATTGATGAAAATCCTTTCACTATCAATGATGTTGAAATAATACCCATAAGAGGCATGCACCTAAAACTTCCTGTCCTAGGTTTCCGTTTCGGCAATATTGCCTATTGCACCGATATGAATTTCATCCCTGAATCAGAATTTGAAAAACTCCAAGGCTTAGACCATTTCATTATAAATTGTGTCCGTATCCAAAGGCATATCTCCCATTTTTCATTAGAACAAGCAATCGAGGTGTCACAAAAAATCGGTGCAAAGCACTCATGGCTCACCCACATCTCCCATCAACTCCCCGTCCACGAGGAACTCATTAAACTCCTTCCCCCAGGCATCCTCCCCGCCTACGACGGCCTCATCATAGAATAATATTAAGATAAAATCCTTATAGATTAATAATT
>CAYFTA010000072.1:0-5780 GCA_964346015.1 uncultured Muribaculaceae bacterium
GGCTTTGTTCAATATCTAACTCATCTAGTACTACTTCCATATTGGCTTCAGATACTGCTGCGATACGACTCATTGTTTCAACAGCTTGCAGAGGATATTTACCAGCAGCTGTCTCTCCACTTAGCATAATTGCATCTGCTCTTTGAAAAATTGCATTGGAAACGTCTGTAACCTCTGCCCTAGTAGGACGAGGACTTTCTATCATACTATGAAGCATCTGAGTAGCAATAATTACAGGCTTTCTAAATTCTCTACACTTGTTAACCAAATCTCTTTGCACTATTGGAATACGCTCTGGGGGTATTTCAACACCGAGGTCTCCCCTAGCAATCATAATTCCAGAGCAGTTATGAAGAATTTCTTCCAGATTATCAATGCCTTGCTGATTCTCAATTTTTGCAATTATCTTAATATGACTATTTCTCTGATCTAGAATTTCTTGAATCTCTGCTAAATCTTCCTTGCTTCTGACAAAAGAGTGAGCAATAAAATCAATATTCGCATCTATTGCCCAATTTATAAACACCTTGTCTTTTGGTGTTAGGGAAGGAAGGCCTATACGAACATTTGGAACATTAATACTTTTACGTCCTTTTATTACTCCTGAATTAACAACAGTACTAACTAGCCTATCTTTTTCCTTATCCACAACCTTAAGCTCCACAGAACCGTCATCAATAAGAATATGAGCGCCCACTGGAACATCTTCTACAATAGTTGCGCAATTAGTATGTAATGTTTCTTGGCAAGCAAGCTTTTCTGTATCATTACTAATATAAATTATATCACCCTGCTTTGCTTCAAAACCTTCCTCAGACTCCATTTTATTGAGTCTAACCTCTGGACCTTTTGTGTCTACAAAAATCGCAATCTTATCAGAAACGGCACGAGTATTATCTACTATCTTTTGTGCACCTTCTACTGGAGCATGAGCTGAGTTTATTCTTACAGCCGTCATTCCCCTATCATACAAAGACTTTAAAAACTCAACATCACAGTTAAAATCTGAGATTGTACAAATAATTTTTGTCTTATTCTGTATCATAGCATTATTGTGTAAGACCTAATTTTTTCATAAGAGCTTCTGGCTGAGGATCATGTCCACGGAAATTCCTATACATTACATCAGCATCCTCAACACCACCAACTGAAAGAATATTATCCCTAAAAGATTGTGCTACTTCTTGATTGAAAATTCCTTTTTCCTTAAATAAAGAGAAAGCATCAGCCTCTAAAACTTCTGCCCATTTATAAGAATAATAACCAGCAGAGTAGCCTCCTGAGAAAATATGTGAGAACGAAGGTGAAAATGCAGTACCTTCAATTTGTGGCATAACTGAAGTTGGGGCTAAAGCAGCATGTTCAAACTCTCTGGTGCTCACTTCTGGGACTTCGGTCAAAGTGTGCCACGCCATATCAAGTAAACCAAACTGAAGCTGACGTACTTGTGTATAACCAGCCAAATAGTTTTTAGAAGCAATTAATCTTTCTATTAACTCCGCAGGAATAGTTTCACCTGTTTGATAATGCTTTGCAAATGAGTTTAAATACTCTGGCTCATAAGCCCAGTTTTCCATAATTTGAGAAGGAAGTTCTACAAAATCACGAGGAACTGCTGTGCCCGTCAAAGAAGAATATCTGCCTTCTGAGAAAATGCCATGAAGAGCATGACCAAACTCATGTAAGAAAGTCGTAAACTCATCATGGGTAATTAAAGAAGGTGTAGTTGCTGTTGGTTTTGTGAAATTACAAACGATATTAATAAAAGGACGTTCTTCAACTCCATTTTGGATACTTTGCTTCCTAAAACTAGTCATCCAAGCACCACCTCTTTTGCTAGCACGTGGGAAAAAGTCAGCATATAATAAAGCCAAATAACGACCATCTTTATCCTTTACTTCATAGACCTTAACGTCTTGGTGATAAACAGGAACATTATTCAACTCGACAAAGCTAATTCCATATAGACGCTCAGCCAATGAAAAGACCGCATCAATACAATTTTCTAGCTGAAAATAAGGTTTCAATTCTTCTGCACTTAACGAATATTCAGCTTCCTGATAACGTTCAGCCCAATAAGAAAAGTCCCATGGCATTAATTTAGAATCGGTGAAGCCATTTTTCTTGGCATGATTATATACAGCCTCAATATCTGCTTTCGCTGCAGGAATTGAAGGAATTATAAGATTAGCAATAAACTCATTGACTGTCTCTGTGGTTTTTGCCATTCTTTCTTCAAGAGCATAGTCCGAAAACCTTTCATAACCTAAAAGATTTGAAATTTTAATCCTACGGTCAACTATTTCTTTAACCACCTCTGAATTATCAAATTCTCCAAATCCTGCCCTTGAATTATATGCCATCCATATTTCTTTGCGTAGCTCACGATTTTCGCTGTATTTTAGGAAAGGACTGAAGCTAGGATAATCTAAGGTGTATGCCCAGCCTTCAAGTTCTTTTTCTGCTGCAGTCTCTGCTCCTAATGTTTTTACATATTCAGGTAGACCAACTAACTGAGCAGAATCAGTAATATGTAATACATATGCATTAGTCGCATCAAGCACGTTTTTACTAAACTTCAAACCCAATAATGAAAGTTCTTCTGAAAGCTTACTATATATTTCCTTATCTTCTGGACTCAGGTTTGCACCACCTCTTACAAAATCTTTATAGGTATCTTCTAAAAGTTTTGCTTGATCTTTTTCAAGATTTAAAGATTCTCTCTGTTCATAAACAGATTTAACCCTTTCAAAAAGTTTTTCATTTAAAGAAACATACATTGAAAACTCTGTAAGCTTTGGAGAAACAGTTTCCGCTATTACCTGCATTTCATCATTTGTATGAGCATTCATAAGAGCATAAAAAATACCAGAAACTCTATTTAATGTTTTACCAGAAAACTCCATTGCTTCAACTGTATTCTCAAAAGTAGGAGCTTCCTCATTATTCACAATTGCATCTATCTCCTCTTTTGCCTCAGCAATAGCTATTTCAAAAGCAGGAAGATAATGTTCAGTTTTTATTTTATCAAATTCTGGAGCACCATAAGGTGCTTTAGATTCCCTCAAAAGTGGATTTTTCATATTACAACTTGTCATTAAAACCAGGATTGAACCTGCTATTAAAAATTTTTTCACCATATCTTTAATGTTTTTCACTTTTATAAATTTTTTATCCTTAATGGACATTAATAAACATTATCCTAAAATTCGAACATTATCCATAATATTGAATAATCTCAACTCTCGAAATTTCGGACTTACAAAGGTAGTGAAAGATTTTGAATCTTAGATATACCAAAGATACGAGAATCTGACATTGAAAATTTAATATCATAACAACAGAGTTGAATATGAGTTCTTGCTTTAAAATAGGAAGTGACAAAGCCAGGCACGAAACCCATACCAATAGCTTCACTAAGACTCAAACTGGTAATATTTGAATTTAATAATTGTTCTAAAATCAAATAGTTCTTATCAATAGCCCTACTAACTCTTTGCCTCGTTAATCTATGATCCCTATGTTTTTGATTATGATGTTTCTTTCTGCATGCATCAGAACAAAACTTCCTATCACTACGACCATAGCCCATATCATCTCCACATTCCAAGCATTTCCCTGCATCTTTATCAATTAGCTTGTAACTCATACCCTCCCTTCTTTAAGAACTTTATAAAATTTACCCATCCAAAGTTCTTTAGCAAAAATGATAATTACAAGGATTTATTTACTAGAATGCTAAATGTTTTTTTCTTTTTAGGGATAAAAATAAGTCTCAGCCATATAAAAATAATTCTTGTTCAAATAAAAATTAGTTTTGTTCATCATAAAAATAATTTTATAAACAATAAAATGATTTTTATCCATTAAGAAATAGAAAAACTTTAACTTTCTTTTTTATTATTTACATGGTTTGTGATGAATTCAACTTTTCTTTGCTAACACCTACATGGCGCGCATAGTGGGAATGAATTATTTATAAACTCATGTCATTATGGAACAAATTAACAGAATTGAAGTCCAAGGAAAGATTGGAAATGTAAGAATCAACAGCTACAACGATAATCAAGTAGCTAATTTCTCCGTTGTTACTAACTATCTTTATCGTAATAAAGAAGGCGACGTAATAGAGACTACTTGGCATAATGTGGTTGCTTGGGAAGGGAAGAATATGCCTGACTTTGAAAAACTTGTTAAAGGGGCTACAGCAAATGTAGTTGGAAGGTTAAAATCAAACAAGTATACAAGTGCTGATGGGATCGAAAGAGTAGGTTTCGAAATTATTGCTAATAAGATAAGCATACTTGATGAATATTAATCATGATAAGAGGCTGACTGAAAGTCTAACACTAATAATTTTTAGCTTTTAAATCAGCCTCTTTGAACTTTTTTATTGTCATCTCAAACTCTTGTGAAACATTGCAATTTTTTGAATATCAAAGCCTTCTATAATGCTTCTTAATAGGAATTAAAACTAGTTGAAAACATTGTGAAAAATTCATAAATAAACACTTGACTAATATATAAAATTGTGGTATCTTCGCACACCTAATTTAGAATTTTTATATATTAGAATTTTTATAATTTATGAATAAAAGGTTTATTGACGGCAAATGGAGCCGTGAGATTGATGTAACAGACTTTGTATATACAAACATTACTCCATATGAAGGTGATGCAAGTTTTCTCCAGGGGCCTACTGAAAGGACAAAAGCACTTTGGGATAAATGTTTAATAGCACTTGAGGAAGAAAGGGCAAATGGTGGAGTGCGTTCTATTGATGAAAAAACAATTTCGACTATTACTTCCCATGCTGCTGGATATATTGATAAAGAAAATGAATTAATAGTTGGTCTTCAGACTGATGAGCTACTTAAGAGAGCTATCAAACCATTTGGTGGATGGCATATTGTAGATAAAGCTTGTAAGGAGAATGGTATAGAACTCGATCCTGCTGTTAAAGAAATCTTTCAAAAATATCGTAAGACTCATAACGACGGAGTATTTGATGCATATACTGAAGAAATTCGTACTTATCGCTCACTTGGTTTTTTAACAGGACTACCTGATAATTATTCAAGAGGTCGTATTATTGGAGACTATAGAAGGCTTGCTTTGTATGGACTTGATAAGCTCATCAATGCTAAAGAAGAAGATCGTCGTGCCATCACAGGTCCAATGACAGAAGATAGAGTAAGACTTCGTGAAGAAGTATCAGACCAGATTAAAGCACTTAAAGAAATTAAGGTACTTGGAGAAATGTATGGTCTAGACCTGGGGCGTCCTGCAACTAGTGCACAAGAAGCTACCCAATGGCTATATATGGCATATCTGGCTGCTGTAAAAGAGCAAGATGGAGCTGCAATGTCTCTTGGTAATGTTAGTTCATTCCTCGACATATATATTCAATACGATCTTGACCATAATATAATAGACGAGACATTTGCTCAGGAACTTATAGATCAGTTCGTTATGAAACTCAGAATGGTTCGTCATCTTAGAATGCAATCATACAACGACATCTTCGCTGGTGATCCAACATGGATTACTGAAGCAATCGGTGGTCGCTTTACAGGTGGAAAGAGCAAGGTAACTAAAACTTCATTTCGCTTCCTTCAAACTCTTTACAACCTTGGACCTGCACCAGAACCAAATATGACTGTACTTTGGCATCCAAGATTGCCAGAAGGATTCAAGAACTTTTGTGCTAAAGTTTCCATAGACACTAGTTCTGTTCAATATGAAAATGATAGCCTAATGCGTAAGGTAAGAGGTTGCGA
>CAYFTA010000073.1:0-5721 GCA_964346015.1 uncultured Muribaculaceae bacterium
GAAGCTAATTTCTTAACGAATTTCTTTTGACTTTCTTTTACGGCTGCTTTTGCAGCTTGCTTTTCTTCATCTGTTGCAAATTCTCCTCTTGGCTTACCCTCTTCTTCTGCATAGAAACGAAGATTCTCAAGTACTAGAACCTCTCCTGCTTTTAGTGCAGCTACTTCTGCGTCCGCTGCTTGGCAATCAGGAGCAAATTTTACAGTAGTACCCAAGAGCTCCTTAACGCGATGAAGAATATGTTTTAAAGAATATTTCTCAGTCACTCCCTTTGGGCGTCCTAGATGGGACATTATAATGAGAGAACCTCCTTTTTCTAGAACTTTTTTTAATGTTGGAATAGCTGCTCTAATACGAGTATCGTCAGTAATTTCCATTTTATCATTCAACGGAACGTTAAAATCAACTCTGACAATAGCTTTCTTGCCAGCAAAATCATAAGTATCAATGTACTGTTGCATAATTATATAGTTTTAAAAGTTTTACCTACTTTAAATCAAGCAAAGTTAATCATTTTCATCGAAATACAAAGGTATTTTCTTTATCTTTGTGTTATTAAGAAGATGAATTTATGATAGAATTTGAAGCTCCTATAAGTGCCTGGTTAGATTATAGGCTTATTGACTGTGGTGATGGGGAAAAACTTGAACAGTTCGGCAATCGTATTATAAGACGTCCTGAACCCAAAGCTCGTAACAAAAGAAAGAGCTGGGATGAAGAAGAATGGGATAAGCTTCCTCATGCTCATTTCAAAGCTGGCTCTGGTCTTGGTAAGCCTGGAGTAGAGGATAGTGGCAAGTGGATTATTAATAATATGCCTGAAGAAAACTGGGTTATAGAGTATCAGGGAGAAGAAGAGGGTTTAAATTTCAAATTAAAGCTTGCTCTTACTTCTTATAAACATATAGGGGTTTTTCCAGAACAGGCTCCAAATTGGGAGTTCATATATGCTCAGACAAAAAGGCTTGTAGATAAGGCAAATAAAGAAGGCAAACCAAGTCCAAAAATTTTAAATCTTTTTGCATATACTGGAGCTGCCTCACTTGCAGCAAGGGCGGCAGGAGCTGATGTCACTCATTTAGATTCATTGAAACAAGTCGTTACTTGGGCTCGTGAAAATATGGAGCTCAGTGGTATGAGTGATATAAGATGGGTTGTTGAAGATGCTATGAAATTTGTTCAGAGAGAAGCTAAAAGGGGAAATACTTATCAAGGAATAATACTTGACCCACCTGCCTATGGTCACGGGCCCAAGGGAGAAAAATGGCTAATTGACGACTATATATTTGATATGCTTACTAATGTCAACCGAATCCTAGATAAGGAAGATGGCTTTATGGTACTCAATCTCTATTTTAATGGCTGTAATCCTCTTTGGGTAGAGCATATAGTAAAAGAAGCCTTCGGGCACCTAGAAGGGCAACCAAAGGCTAAATTTTATAAGCATTTCGATTCCGCATATCTAGGTTTAGATGACTCCCACGGAAAAGTATTGCCAATGAGCGTATTTTTGCGATTAATTCGATGAGTCTTCCTGTTTGGAAGCTTTACTAATTAGGAAAAGCTCGTCCAATTGTTCCTGATCAATGTACGAAGGAGAATCAATCATTACATCGCGTCCTTGATTGTTCTTAGGGAAGGCAATGTAATCACGTATTGTCTCCTGACCTCCAAAGAGTGCGCATACTCGGTCAAATCCAAAGGCAATACCACCATGTGGAGGAGCCCCATACTTAAATGCATTAACAATGAAGCCAAACTTATATTGTATGTCTTCTTTACTAACACCAAGCACTTCAAACATTCTTTCTTGAACCGAAGCGTCGTGAATACGAATTGAGCCACCACCTAGTTCTGTACCATTTAGAACAAAATCATAGGCATTTGCACAGACCTTCTCCAAATCTTCTTTTTTGTCACTATAGAACAAGTCCATATGTTCTGGCTTAGGAGAAGTAAATGGATGGTGTTTTGCATAAAAGCGCTGGGTTTCATCATCCCATTCTAAAAGAGGAAAGTCAATAACCCAAAGAGGTGCAAAATTAAATGGATTACGAAGACCTAAGCGTTCTCCCATTTCAATACGAAGAACTCCTAACATATTCTGTGTGCTTCTCTTCTCGCCAGAAAGAATGAGTATCATATCACCTTTCTTTGCTTTTATATAATCTACAACGACTTTTAACTGCTCTTCCGAATAGAATTTGTCCACTGAAGACTTTATGCTTCCGTCTTCATTATATTTTATATAAACTAGGCCTTTTGCCCCAACTTGTGGTCTTTTTACCCACTCTGTAAGCTCATCTATTTGCTTACGAGTCCATTCTGCAGCACCTTCAACACATATACCTCCCACATACTCAACTTCATCAAAGACCTTGAAACCAAAGCCTTGTAATTTATCAGTAAGCTCATGGAGCTTCATTTCAAAACGAATGTCTGGTTTATCGCTACCGTAAAAATCCATAGCATCAAACCAACTCATTCTTGGAATTTTTTCTTCAATCTTCACATTTAGAACTTCCTTGAAAAGATGTTTCATCATGCCTTCAAAGATGTTTAGCACATCTTCTTGTTCTACAAAAGCCATCTCACAGTCAATCTGAGTGAATTCTGGCTGACGGTCAGCACGAAGATCCTCATCACGGAAACAGCGTACTATCTGGAAATATCTATCATAACCAGCCACCATCAATAATTGCTTAAAGGTCTGTGGAGACTGTGGGAGCGCATAGAACTGACCTGGATTCATACGAGAAGGAACTACAAAGTCACGAGCTCCTTCTGGTGTTGATTTTATAAGATATGGAGTTTCTATCTCTAAAAAATTTGCTGCATTGAGATAATTGCGTACCTCATGTGCCATTTTGTGTCGAAGCTTAAGTGCTGCCTGAAGTGGTGCTCTTCTAAGGTCAAGATATCTATATTTTGCTCTTAGCTCTTCTCCTCCATCACTATTCTCCTCAATTGTAAAAGGAGGTGTCTTTGATGCATTTAGAACCTTTAGAGTAGAAATAATGATTTCAATATCTCCAGTAGACATTTTTGGATTTTTACTCTGGCGCTCAACAACCTCTCCTTCTACCTGAATTACATATTCGCGACCTAGAGAAGCTGCAAGCTCTTGAAGAGACTCTTCTGCATGAGCATCAACAACCAATTGAGTGATACCATAACGATCTCGTATATCTATGAAGGTCATTCCTCCTAATTTGCGCGCTTTTTGAACCCAGCCTGCTAAAACTACATTTTGACCAACATTTTCAATGCGGAGTTCCCCGCAAGTGTGACTTCTATACATATATTTTTGTTTTATTTTCCAACTCGCAAAGTTAATGTATTTGGATTAATATTAGTAATCCTTGTTAAAATATTAATTTGGCAGATAAAGGATAATGATCCGACGGAGCCTTTTGTATATATTCCTTAAAGTCTATTTCCTGTGGGGCAGCATCTGCTTTTTGTACCTCTGCTTTAACAAGTGGTGCAGCCCAATAGCTATAAGTTAAAATACCAAACTTCTCGACTTTTATGTTTTTAGAAACAAAAACGTGGTCTATCCTACTCTCTGTTTTAAGGCTTGGATTAAAGTTATTGAATGTACCATTAAATGCTAGCTTTATATCTGCTGAATCATAAGTATCTTTTAATATATCTGATTCTGCTAGAGTCTTATATGGTTCACTAAATTGATTGACGTTAAAGTCCCCTGTGAGTATAACAGGTTCATCCTCGCACATTTCTTTGATTTTACTTAAAAGTAGTTTTGCTCCCTCAACTCTAGCCACTACCCCTCTATGATCCATATGAGTATTAAAAAACCAGAAAATTTTTCCACTCTTTTTATGCTTAAACTTTCCCCAAGAACAAATTCTAGGACATCTCGCATCCCAGCCTTTATTGCCCACTTGATCTGGTGTTTCGCTTAACCAAAATGTACCTGATTCTAACATCTCAATTCTATCTGCCTTGTAAAAAACTGGAGAATATTCGCCTGCTTCTTTTCCATCATCTCTTCCCACACCTATATAAGAATAACCTTGCGTTTTTTCTAAGATATCAAGAAGCTGCTGATGCTTAACTTCTTGTGCTCCAAATATATCCCAGTCCTCATAATCTATCACTTTGCATAAATATTCGTGACGAGTGTTCCAATGATTTCCTCTTTCTGCATCTCCATCCGTTAAAAGTCTAATATTATAACTACCCACATTGATTGCTATTCTTTCTGTAGCGCACGAAAAGCTAAATATTGATATTAAAATCAGTAAAAATATTCTTTTCATAATTTTATTAGTTATTATGTTAATCTCATGGTTAGTGATATAAAAGCTTCAACTCCCAATCTTTCTGGACGAAGCTGAAAAACTGGGTCTGTGATAAATTCTGCCAAATCCTCTTCAGACCAAGCTTCCCTTTCTGCTTTTGCTTTGATAAGGGGTTTGAGTGAATTTCTCAGAGTTTTACGGCGTTGATTAAAACTAGTTTTAACAACAGCCTTAAAAAGACTTTCATCACAGCCTAGCTCTGTACGATTATTACGTATTAATCTAATAACAGCTGATTTAACTTTAGGAGGTGGATTAAAAGCGCCTTCTCCAACAGTGAATAAATACTCTATATCATACCACGCTTGCAATAACACCGACAAAATACCATAGGTTTTTGTCCCAGGTTTTTCTGCAATTCTTTCTGCTACTTCCTTTTGAATCATACAAACCACCTGCGGTATGCTATCCTTATAATCAAGGACTTTAAAGAAAATTTGTGAGGAAATATTATATGGAAAATTGCCAATAATAAAGAATTTACCTGGGAATAACTTTTCCAGGCGTAGCCTTAAAAAATCTGCCGATATTAAAGAACCTTCCACCTCTGGAAAGTGTTCTAATAAGTAATCAACCGACTCTATATCTAGCTCAACTAACTTTAGTTTTATTTCTGGCCTATCTAATAAATACTGGGTCAAAACCCCCATTCCTGGCCCTATTTCAAGAGTAGGGGCAGGTGTATTAACCCCCTCCTCTGTATTCACTCCAGGACAAGGTACTAAAAGAGAATCAACAATCCTCCTTGCTATAGATAAATCTGTTAAAAAATGCTGACCTAGGCCTTTCTTCGCCCTAACTTTCATTCTAAATCATTTTTGCCCCACAAAGATACAATAAAGAAAGAAAAAACTAGAGTTTAAATAATTTAATGGTTGAAACTTAATGAAAGGTCTTATTATATTGAATTTACAAATACTGTAGACTAAATCTATAAAGCTTTGAAGGATATTCGTCACTTCCTATCCAAATGCAAGATCTTGTATGATCTACACACACAGATTCGGCATTTTGGACTTCTTTAATACTATATTTCTTTAGCGATAGGCAAATTGCTCTGTAAAATCTGTTATAAAGAGTAATCTCATATTATATTACTTTTGTTGTGCAACTACAAAAATAAAAAAAGGGAGATGTAAAAAAAATAAGGTTGACGAAATTGTCAACCTTATTTTTCTTAGAATTAATCCTCTTCCTCTTCTTCAAGATATGCTTGTAGGAGTTTTTCTTGGACATCACCAGGGACTGGTTGATAGTCTGCAAAATCCATTGTAAAGGTTGCGCTACCTGAAGAAATCGAACTAAGAGTAGTTGAATATCTATATAGTTCTGCTAGAGGGACTCTTGCCTTAATGGTTTCAAACCCTCTATCACTTCCCATTCCTTCAATAAT
>CAYFTA010000074.1:0-5611 GCA_964346015.1 uncultured Muribaculaceae bacterium
TTACCATAAAATCCAACCAATGAGCCAAAATTTAACTGCAACCGAACCCCCATACTCCTTAATTTAGAATAATCTTTCTTTCTTAAATAAGTATAGCGTTCAGCATGTGCTAAAAGTGGGAAATAACCCATACTTAACATATCATTTAGGATATACTTCATATTATAAGGTGGAGTATGCATTGATGTTTCCACTAATACCATATTTTCTTCCATTGTAAGTATATCCTTATTCTTAAGCCTCTCAGTTAAAAGGGTATCTATCATATATTCTCCAGCAAGCTTAAGTTTGACTGAGCCTTGATACACCTGCTTTAATTCATCAAATTTTCGTTTAAGATCTTCAGTTGTATTAGGAATATCTTCCATTATATGTGGGGTACACCAAACAGTAGACACTCCTTCTTTCTCCAAAAAATCTAATACAGCTAATGACTCTTCTATTGTTTTTATTCCGTCATCCACTCCTGGTAGGATATGGGTATGGCGGTCAACGCTATCAACTAAAATTCCGCTGGCCGATATAGAGGTTTTCTTATTAAATAACCTAAAAATCGACATAATTATTAATTTTCACCTGTGTTTCCGTAACCATAGCCGTAGCCATAGCCGTAGCCATAACCGTACCCATATTTTTTATTTTCCATCACCACTCCGTTGAGTATCATTGACATACGTCTATATTTCTTTGTAACAAACAAGTTCTCTATTACAGGAATTATTGATTTATCTAATCGTCCTGCTCTCAGTACAAATATAGAAGTATCGACATATTCTGTAATTATACTTGCATCTGCAACCAAATCAATTGGCGGACAGTCTAGGAATATATATTCATACGTTTTTGACAATTCATTTATCATACTCTTAAACCTTTCAGTAAGAAGGAGCTCTGATGGGTTAGGTGGAAGCGTTCCAACTGGTATAACATCTAAATTTTCACTCACGGGTCGAATTATTGTACTTAAATCCTTTTCAGTTCCGTTTAAATATGCAGCCACACCAGTTTGGCCTAAATTTAATGAATTACTCAATGTTCCTTTTCTTAAGTCAAGGTCTATCATAAGAGTTTTGGAGCCCTTAATTGCCATACTAGCAGCAGAGTTGAGAGAGATAAAAGTCTTACCAGACCCTGGCAAAAAAGAAGTATACATAACTATCTTTGCCTTTTCTCTTTCAGGTCCTAAAATTAAGTCAATATTTGTACGGAGAACACGAAAAGCCTCATTTATCATATCACGCTCGCCGTCTTTTACGATTATTTTATTCTCTATTTTTATAGGTTCTTTAATTCTTAAAAACTCTAAAAGCCTATTTCCAGGTTTACCCATAAGCGGGACTTCGGCAAGGAATGGAATGGTTAGTTTTGCTAAATCAGACCTGTATTTAATTCTAGTATCTAGCATTTTTAATGTAAAAATAACGGCAAATGGAATACCTAAACCTAACAATAAGGCAGCAAAGAGTATTACCATACTTCTAGGAGCAACAGGATATGTAGAACCTGCTGGTCTCATAATTACCCTAGTATTTCCCACATTTATAAGGGCCGATAGTTCATTTTCTTCTCTTTTTTGAAGCAAAAACATATATAGCGATTGCTTAATCTGTTGTTGGCGCTCTATTGAAAGAAGTTGATATTGTTGTCCTGTGCTTGAAGCCATTCTAGAGAGAATCTGTTTCTCCTGACTATCAATTTTCTCTACCTGGAGAGAAAGGGTTGCAATAAGATTATCTATTGAACGAAGAATGGTAGCCCTAAGGGAGTTAAGTGAAATGTTTATATCTTCAACTAATGGGTTATTTTCACTACTGCCAGTAACTAGACGGTCACGCTGGAGTACTAATTTATTATAATCCGCTATTTGTTGCTCCACTGAATGACTTGAAAGTCCAAGATTAGCAGGAATGAGCGAAACACTATTTTCTGGGTTATTTAAATAGTCTTTAATATATTGTGCTATACTTAATTGATTATTAACCTCAAAAGACTTATTTGCATACATTGATGATTCTTGCAGATAATTCTTCGCTGTCGCATCAAGGTCGCTAACGTTATGGTTCTTTTTATAATCTTTTAAAGCTGTCTCTATCTTATTAAGTTCATCTTCAATAATTACAAGTCTTTCAGCTATAAACTCATTCGTATTTATAGCAGCTCTATTTTTAGTTGATATCCACACTTCATTATATACATCAATCAAAGTTTGAAGTACTAACTCTGCACGGGCTGGATATGTGTCATTCAATGAAAGAACTACCACTGTCGATTCTCGCCCAGAAAGACTTATACCTATTCTATTAGCATAATATTTCGCTAAAACATTAGCAGGCCTCCAGGTAATTCTAATATCATTTTTAAACTCATCTACTATTGGGTTTGCTTGTAAAACTAATTTACCGACTGGGGTTTGTATGGTATCTCCAACTGTAGCAACAATAGTTTTGTCATATTCATCTTCACCTAGCCTAAATTTCGAGAGTTCTACTTTTGAATAACCTTCATTTGAAAGATTTTTTACATCAAACGCAAATGCAGAACTAGGATTTTCCCCAGCTAATTTTAGCTCAATAGGTGAATTTTTATATAATTCTACTTTTTTAAGTAATCTTGACTCAACATATATAGTTTCTAAACCAAGTCGTTGCACTACAACTTCCATTAGGTCAGGAGACGAAATTGCTTCCATCTCATTTGCTACCGTATTAAAACTACGGAGTCTCATCATATTAGCTGATGCAACACCCAAGTTACGCATAGTTGCATCTTGGTTACTCTCGTCAATTATTACTTTTGCTGTACGTGAGTACTGTTTAGGAGTACGATATAAGTAAAATCCTGCAATTAATAGACACACAAAAACAGAAAGAGCATACCACCAACGATAATTCCAAAACATAGCCCATATGTCTGATATCTTGATGGTCTTCTCTTCTTCTTGGTTTGAGAATTGATTTTGTTGTAAGTTACTGTATTCTGACATAATTATTTACTTGTATTAAGAATAATAGAAACTATTAATGAGGTTACAGAAGCTAAAAGTGAACCAGAAGATATCATAATTGATGTAATTCTAAGTGATTTATCATCCACCGTTGATTGACGACTCTTAATAGCTGATGGTTCCACATACACTATATCATTTTGTTTAAGATAATAAGCTGGAGACTTAAACATATCCACCGAACAAAGATTGATTTGATATATTGTCCTCTTACCATCTTCTTCACGAATCACTGATACATTTTCTCGCTTTCCAAAAATTGTAAGGTCGCGCGCATGAGAAATGGCATCCAAGACTGTAAACTTATCTCCTTCTACATTTAATATACCTGGAGAATTAACTTCTCCAAGAACAGAAACTTTAAAGTTCATAAACTCGACGGTAACTATTGCATCTGTTAAAAGACCTTCTTTATCTAATCTAGTTTTTATTAAATCCGATAGCTCCCATCTTGTTTTTCCTGAAACATCTAACTTTCCTAATATTGGAAAATCTATATAACCTTCATTATCTACAGAATATCCCATTAATCTAAGATTACCACCTGATGATACCATTTCAGAGCCAGCTTGATAACTTACAACAGGTAAGTTAAACATAGCTGCAAGTTCAGCGTTACGGCTTGAGACTACGATTGATAACATATCCTTAGGTTCGATAACGATACCTGCGTGTCGGTCGATTTTCTCTGGTGTATCGTTAAGTCTATCTTGGAAATAGGCAATATTCTTAGGTGTTGAGCAGGATGTGAAAATTAATGCTCCTGCAAGAGCGATTGAAGAAATAAAATGTTTTAGATTCATACCTTACTAATTTTACATAAGTCCGCAAAAGTAAGTCTTTTATTGGTAAAAACCTAATAAATCGGACACAATAATAGGCAATTTGCCACGTCGCCCTACGGGCTCCTCGCAATGATAAGCATCGGGACAAGCACCGTAATGACCAGGGAACTTTGAGGTTATTTAAATTATTTTATTATCTTTGTCGGCTGTGAATTGAAATAATTATTAACTAACAAAATACAATTATGTTTAAAGGACAACCAAAAGGTTTATTCGCGCTAGCACTTGCCAATACTGGCGAGCGCTTTGGCTATTACACAATGTTGGCAGTATTTGCACTTTTCCTACGTGCAAACTTTGGCTTTGATCCAGGAGTTGCAGGTGCTATTTATAGTACTTTCCTTGGTGTGGTATATCTAATGCCACTTATTGGAGGTATTCTTGCTGACAAATTTGGATATGGTAAAATGGTAACAATCGGTATCAGCGTAATGTTTATCGGTTATTTACTACTTGCGCTTCCTTTAGGTGGAGACACATTTGCAATGGTTGCAATGATTGGTGCTCTTCTTTTAATTAGCGTAGGTACAGGTTTATTTAAAGGTAACCTCCAGGTTATGGTTGGTAATCTTTACGATGACCCAAAATATGCAGACAAACGTGACTCTGCTTTCTCGCTATTCTATATGGCTATTAACGTAGGTGCGCTTTTCGCTCCAACTGCTGCTGTTTCAATTAAGAGATGGGCTGAGGAAAGTTTAGGTTACTCGGGTAATGATGCTTATCACTTCTCATTCGCTGTAGCTTGTGCCGCATTAATAGTTTCAATGCTTATATATTACGCTTTCCGTAAATATTTCCGTCACGTTGAAGGTGGTAAACAAAAAGAAGGTGAGGTTGCTCAACCAGTAGAAGAGCTTACTCCACAAGAGACCAGAACAAGAATTACTGCTCTAGTTCTAGTATTTGCAGTAGTTATTTTCTTCTGGATGGCTTTCCACCAAAATGGACTAACACTTACTTATTTTGCTAATGAGTTCACTGAAAAGACTTCTACAGGCGTTCAGAGTTTACTTTTCAACGTTTGGAATCTTGTTGTAATTATAGTGGCTGTTTATGCTGCATTTGCGGTATTCCAAAGTGAAACTAAAAAATCTAAGGGCATTGCTGCTGGAGTACTACTAGCAGCTACTGGTTATTTAGTTTATAAAGGTCTTACCGTGACTGGTTCAGTTCCAGTGGATGCTCCTATTTTCCAACAATTTAACCCATTCTATGTTGTAGCTCTTACTCCTGTATCGCTTGCAATCTTTGGCTCACTTGCTAAAAAAGGTAAAGAACCATCAGCTCCACGCAAGATTGCTTATGGTATGATTGTGGCTGCTCTAGGTTTCGTAATTATGGCAGTTGGTTCAGTTGGACTTCTTACTCCAAATGAGCAGGCAGTTGCTGGTGATGATGCAATTTTTGTTTCAGCTAACTGGTTGATTTCAACTTATTTAGTTCTAACATTTGCTGAGCTTCTACTTTCTCCAATGGGTATTTCATTTGTTTCTAAGGTAGCTCCTCCTAAGTATAAGGGTTTAATGATGGGTGGTTGGTTCGTTGCAACTGCTATTGGTAATGCTCTTGTTGCTGTTGGTGGTTTCCTATGGGGCGGTATTCCACTATGGATTGTATGGACAGTATTCATCGTACTATGTCTACTATCGGCTCTCTTTATGTTCTCAATGATGAAGAAACTAGAAGATGCAACAAAATAATTCATTTTAGAATTTTATATACTAGGGACGACATTTTGTTGTCCCTTTTTTTATATCTT
>CAYFTA010000075.1:0-5611 GCA_964346015.1 uncultured Muribaculaceae bacterium
ATAAATTATTTTTTATTTCTCCAAGAACGAAATCGCAAAACCTCCACCTCTTGCACAATTTATAGCAATTTTATCTGTCGAAGTAAGTGTTTGGTTATAAATCTTATAGGTTTGAGGGTTGGTTTCATAGTCTGTATCTTCTGCGTCAGCATAGATGGTAGCTTCGTAAGTTTTACTAGAGTCTAAGAAATCTAAACCAAATTCGAGTGTGCGCTTGTTTTCATCGGTAACCCCACCTACAAACCATTGACCGTCCTTTTTACCCTGACGTGCAATTACTATGTAGTCACCGGGCTCTGCTAGAAGATATTTAGACTGAATCCAGTCCACATCCACATCTTTGATGAATTGGAAGGCATCCATATAGCGTTCATAGTGCTCAGGGAAGTCAGCTGCCATCTGAAGTGGAGAGTACATGGTAATATAAAGTGCTAATTGGTTTGCAATTGTTGCATTAACCTTTGAATGGTTTCTTCCACCTGTAACTTCATTCATGTCCATTACAAAAATTCCTGGGGTATAGTCCATTGGACCACCATTGAGGCGAGTAAAAGGAAGAATTGTTACATGGTGTGGTTTTGTGCCACCAAAAGATTGGTATTCCGTACCACGAGCCGATTCATTTCCAATAAGGTTTGGATAGGTGCGGCAAAGTCCTGTAGGACGCACTGCTTCATGGGCATTGACCATAATCTTGTATTTGGCCGCTTCTGTAAATGCATACTGATAGTGATTAATTATTGATTGGCTATAATGATGTTCGCCTAAAGGAAGAATATCGCCAACATAGCCACTCTTAACAGCATTATATCCATGTTTTTGCATTAGTTCGTAAGCTGCATGCATGTGACGCTCATAGTTACGAACAGATGAAGATGTCTCATGGTGCATCATTAGCTTAACCCCTTTTGATTTCGCATAGGCATTTAAAGCTTCTATATCAAAATCTGGATATGGGGTTACAAAGTCAAAAACATAGTCCTTATTACAATTTGCCCAATCTTCCCAACCTTCGTTCCATCCCTCAACTAAAACTTGGTCAAAGCCATGTTCTGCAGCAAAGTCAATATATCTGCGAACGTTTGCGTTGTTTGCAGCATGGTGTGGACTGGCAGTGCTCTTTGAATAATCTGTTTCGCCAAGCTTCACTGAAGTATAATCTTCTGTATAGGCCCAAGTATTTTTACCAGAAATCATTTCCCACCAAACGCCTATGTATTTAACTGGTTTAATCCAGCTTACGTCGTCATAGACACAAGGCTCGTTTAAATTAAGGACTAAACGAGAGGCTAATTGTGCTGTTGCGCTAGGTGCGACTTGGATTGTTCTCCATGGAGATTTGGTAGGAGCTTGTAAGCGACCTTTCCAGCCTTGAGCGTCAGGAGTTAGGTGAGATACAAAAGTAAGTGTCTTTGGATCAAGTTCAAGATGCATACAAGGGTAGTCCACAAGAGCTGCTTCATGGATGTTTATATAAAGTCCATTGTCGGCGCGCATTTGGATGGATGTCTGGACGCCATTTACAGAAAAAGGTGTTTGTGAATCATTTCCACCTAGGGCCTCTTTATATTTTGAAAATATTTCTGAAAGGCGGCATTCTGTCATTTCATATTCCTGGGTATCATAATCTCCAGGTACCCACCATGCCATGTGATCGCCTGCTAAAGCAAATTGCGTAAGTTCCTCTTTGACCACAAAGTGATTGAGATTCTTTTGGTATGGGAATTCATAACGGAAACCTAGACCATCGTCGAACAGACGGAAGCGAATGCTTAATTTTCTTTCTGTCTCTGTTTGTACTAGATTGACTAAGAGTTCATTATAATGGTTGCGAATCTTTGCTTCTTCTCCCCAAACTGGTTCCCATGTTTCATCAAAAGTAGAAGTTTCAACACTTTCTAAGGCAAAACCATCATAAAATGAATTACAAGGTTCTCGGTCTACTTTTGAAATGCTTCCATCGGGGTTGAAAACTATCTTCTGGGCCTTGAGTACGCCACGAAGTTCATAGCCTAAGTTTGAAGGAAGAATTACTTCTTTGTCTTCATATTTTAGGGCATATTGTGGAGTTCCGTCGGCTGTAAGATGGAAGGTCATTTCCATGTTTCCACTTGGAGATTTAAGGGTTTGAACGTCTGTTACTGGTCCTTGTTGTGTTGTTTTACAAGAGAAGAGTAGCAGGGTTGCTGATAGTATTAATAATGCTTTTTTCATTTATAGTTTATTTAAATATTCATTTTTTTAGATTGCCACGGCACTTTGCGCCTTGCAATGACAAATGGTTATTTTTTATATTCGATGACGAGGGCGGTGCGAGGAGCTACGACAGTGGCGTCTGAAACTTCATAAGCTTCGCCTGTAAGTACATCCACACCACCTGTTAAACCTTCAGAAATTTCTGAATAGTAAGTCCAAGGCACATTCTTAGGTTCTCCTGAGTTGTTAATATAGACAAAAACAACGTCTGTGTCATTGTAACGGAAATATCCATATGTATTATCTCTAGTGATAAAATGCTTTGTTTTACCAGTGTGGATAACTTCTTTAGTCTTTCTCCATTGGAAAAGCCTTGTAAAATGCTCATACATTTCCTGTGCTTGGCCCTTTGGAACTTCCAAGCCGTCTGTATTTTTATCAGCTGCCTTACGGCCTTCTTCTGTAAAAAGGTTCATAGTGTCGCCTTCCCATCCACCTGGGAAATCAACTCTTAGCCCACCGTGATGATCTATGTCATTAGGCATATTAGAAACAAACATAAGTTCATCACCAGCAAATACTTGAGGAATGCCCCTTAGGGTCGCAAGAAGCACATTTACAATTTTTACACGCTCTGGATTTTTTCTCATAATATCAGCTACACGAGCTGTGTCATGATTGCCTGCAAAAATAAGCATATTTGAAAGATCTTGGTAAACAAAATCATGAGATAGGGTCTCATAAACCTTAGTCATACCTTGACCCCAGCCACCCCAATCACTAGAAACACCCCAGCATATAGCTTCTTGTAGAGGGAAGTCCATGATTGCTGGAAGGTTTGAGTTAAATCCATCCTTATTAGGATTGTCTTTCTGCCAATAAGCAAGTTGTGGAATTGAAGAAGTCCAACACTCACCCACGATATTAAAGTTAGGATATTCATTTGTTATCGCTGCACACCACTCTGACATTGGGTCTTTTTCGTTGTATGGATAGGTGTCAACGCGGAAGCCATCTAAGTTTGAGTACTCAATCCACCATACAGCCCACTGTTTGAAATAATTTAAAACATAAGGATTATCTAGATTCATGTCGGCCATAGATTTGTCAAACCAACCACTTTCTTGAATATATAAGTCCTGTGCCGAAGCATTTGGGTCCATATTAGTTGAGAAGCATATGTTTGAACTTGTGTAAGTGTCAAAAACATGGTACCAATCAGCAAAAGGAGCATCCTTAATCCACCAATGTGCTGAACCACAGTGATTTGTAACAATGTCCATAATAACTTTAATATCTTTCTCTTGTGCTTTAGCCACGAATTCTTTATAAAGTTCATTAGAACCAAAGCGAGAGTCGATATGGTAGTAATCAGTACATGCATAACCATGATAAGAATGGAAAGGTTGATTATCTTCCAAAAGAGGAGTTGTCCAGATGGCTGTTGCTCCTAGGCTATTGATATAATCTAAGTTGTTGATAATCCCTTGAATATCACCACCATGACGGCCAAAAGGAGCCTCACGACCCTCCTTATCCGAAGTGTCATCAGTGACATCATTTGATGGATCTCCGTTTGCAAAACGATCTGGCATTATCAAATATATCATATCTGCTGCTGTAAAGCTTGTTCTTTCAGCTGAGCCTTCACGACGTTCTGCAATTTCATAGGCATATTTGAACTGTTCTTCACCCTTTGTGAAAACTATGTAATAAGTTCCAGGCTTTGCGTTTTGAGCAATCTTTACATCTACGAAGAGGTAGTTAGGGCTGTCTGCCTTTGTAACTTTAGTAACAGTTAGACCTTTACCTCCTTCTATGCTAACTTCATATTCAGAAATAGCAGGTCCTTGAACTAGGAGTTGAAGTGGGGTTTTCATGCCAACCCACCATGATAAAGGTTCAACTCTGGATACTTGCTCCCTTGTTGCATCTGCTACTGATGCTGGGTCGAATGATTGACCTCCACAAGAGGCAAGGAGGATTGTTGATGTGATTATTATTAGTATTCTTTTCATATATATATTGTTTTTTTGTTTTTTTAATTTCTGCGAAGATTACCACGTCACTGTCGTTCCTCGGGACAAGCCTCAGGGTGACAAATATATTATTCTATTGATATATTATATTCCCATGGGGATTTCAACATAGCTGTTACTGTGACTTTGTTTTCAGGCAATGTGCGAGAAAAAACCAAAGTGCTGTCAGTTGTTGAAATAACTTCAAATGCTCCACCTTTGTCGCCTGCCGCAAGAGCTGGATTTTTGTGTTTGAGGTCTATGAGAACTTTATAAAAATCCGTATATTCATTTTCCTCCCATGCAGGGATTGGATCCTTTTCAAAGAACTCAAATCTCTTATTCCATCCCATTTCCTGACCAGTGTAAATGAGTGGTTGAGAATTAGGAAGGGTAAATGTTAAAACAGCCATTACTTTTGCAGCTTCACCCATTCTTTCGAATTCTGTTCCTGCCCATGAGTTTTCATCATGATTAGAAGTAAACATTAGACGAAAGGCAGAAGCAGGATTCCTTTCTGCGTCTTTTTCTATGTATTCTAATAATTCTGGAATGTTCTTCTCTCCTCTTGCTATTGCATTCATTAAATGATGAACTTCCCAAGCATAAGAAGAATGGAAGCCTGAAAGCGTGTGAAGAAGTGGCTCTTCTCCTTCTGCGAGCCAGAATAATCCTGGATAGTCGACCTCAAAGCCTTCTATTGTTTCTTTCCAAAACTCTAGTGGTACTTCACAAGCCATATCACATCTAAATCCGTCTACGCCCTTGTCTAACCAAAATTTTAGAGACTTACGCATTTCTGCAACCATATCCTCATTATCATAGTTTAGGTTAGCTGTATCTGACCAGTCTGCAGTAAATGTTGTATTGCCTTCTTCGTCTCTTTCATACCATTCTGCAGGTGAACCACTTACCCATTTTGCATCTGGAGAAGTGTGATTTGCGACCCAGTCAAGTATGACTCTGAGTCCTAGACTATGAGCTTCTATCAGGAATTTTTCAAAATCCTCAATAGTACCGAACTCTGGGTTAACATCGCAATAATCAGAAATAGCATAATAAGAACCCAATTCTCCTTTACGCCCCTCAACTCCTATTGGATATATTGGCATGAGCCAAATAACGTCTACTCCGAGTTCTTTGAGGCGAGGAAGATGCTCTTGTGCTGCCGAGAATGTGCCTTCTGGGGTATATTGGCGAACATTCATTTCATAGATAACGGCACTTTCAATTGGTGTAAGTTCTGGTGCCTGCTTTTTACACGAGGTTAGAGCAAGGGCAAAGACAGAAATAATTAATAATATTTGCTTGTTCATATAATCAAAAACGCTTTTACTAAATTTTAGATTTATTTAACAGACCAAGTACCCGTACTTTTCCAATTTTCTCCATCATTC
>CAYFTA010000076.1:0-5374 GCA_964346015.1 uncultured Muribaculaceae bacterium
GGAACTCCATTCCACAAACTTGAGAATGTTATCCAACATGTTTTTACAGGAGTACATCCTGCAGGTAATGTTGGAGTACAAATCCATCACATTTCTCCAATTCAAAAGGGCGAAACTGTTTGGACTATTTCTCTAGCTATGCTTGCAGCAATTGGTAAGCTTTTCAACACTGGAAAATACAATGTTGAAAGAAAAGTAGCAATCACTGGTCCTGCTGCTGTAAATCCTGCATACGTAAGGGCTTTCCCTGGTATGGCAATGAAGGATATTAAAGAATTTTGTGCAAAAGACTTAGAAATTCGCTTTATCAGTGGCGACGTTCTTAGTGGAACTTCTGTTGGTAAAGATGGTTTCCTTGGTTTCTATGATGATCAAGTTACTCTTATTGAAGAGGGCAATAAGTATGAATTATTAGGTTGGGCTAAACCATTCAGAACCAAGAAGTTTAGTACATCAAAAACTTATTTCTCTTGGTTAACTCCAAATAAGAAATATAAAATGGACACTAACGTAAACGGTGGTCCACGTGCATTTGTGATGTCTGATGTATATGGTAAGGTGCTTCCAATGGACCTTTTCCCAGTTCATCTACTTAAAGCTTGTCTTGCTGAAGACATTGATAAAATGGAGAAATTCGGAATCTACGAAGTTCTTGAAGAAGACTTTGCTCTTTGTGAGTATGTTTGCCCTTCAAAAATTGAGATTCAATCTATTCTTTCAGACGGCATTGACCTTATGTTGAAAGAAATGGTTTAAAAGACTTTGAATTATGAAAGGATTAAGAAATTTAGTTGATAAAATTAAGCCAACCTTTGCTAAAGGTGGTAAACTTGGCTTCCTCCATTCAACATTCGACGCCTTTGAGACCTTCCTTTTTGTACCTAATACAGTTACACGTAAAGGTTCTCACGTAAGAGATTGCGTTGATTTGAAGAGAGTTATGATTATGGTAGTGTTGGCACTTGTTCCTGCTATGCTTTTTGGCGTATGGAATACTGGTTACCAACATTCGCTTGCTTTTGGTCTAGAATGGGACTTCTGGACAATTGTTCTTTACGGCCTTGCTAAGGTTATACCTCTATATTTAGTGTCATACATTGTCGGTCTTGCTATTGAGTTTACATCAGCCCAGCTTAGGGGCCACGAAGTTAACGAGGGTTTCCTTGTTACAGGTATGCTTATTCCTCTAATTGTACCAGTTGACGTTCCACTATGGATGCTTGCACTAGCTGTTGCTTTTGCAGTTATCATTGGTAAGGAAATTTTCGGTGGTACAGGTATGAATATTTGGAACCCTGCACTTTTAGCACGTGCCTTCCTATTCTTCTCATACCCTAGCAAAATGACAGGTGACGTTGTTTGGACTGGTGGTGTTGATAGATATTTGGCTGAAGGAACTGCATTCATGACTGAGGGTGGAAAGCTTGTGGAAGGCTTCTCAGGAGCAACTCCACTTGCAGATCATACATTGGCAGGACTTGCTAATGGTGGTTGGAGTGTTATGGACCTTATCATAGGTACTATTCCTGGTTCAGTGGGTGAAACATCTGTTATTGCAATTCTACTTGGAGCAATCCTTCTCCTATGGACAGGCGTAGCTTCATGGAAAATCATGCTTTCATCTGTTCTTGGTGGACTTACAATTGGCTACCTAGGTTATTTAGGTGGTGCTACAGACCTTCCTGCATACTACCAACTTCTTCTTGGTGGTTTCTTATTCGGTACAGTATTTATGGCTACAGACCCTGTAACTTCTGCTCAGACAGAAACTGGTAAATGGATTTATGGTTTCCTCGTGGGAGCGCTTGCTGTTGTTGTACGTCTATGGAATCCTGGTTATCCAGAAGGAATGATGCTAGCCATCCTTCTTATGAATACATTCGCTCCATTAATTGACCATTATGTTGTAGAGGCTAGGATTAGCAGAAGAAATAAAAAAGTAAAAATTGGATAGATATGAATACAAATAGTAATACATATACAATTATATATTCAATTGTTCTTGTGGTGGTAGTTGCTGCTATTTTAGCATTTGTTGCTGAGTTCCTAAAACCTGCTCAAGAAAAAAATGTAAAGCTTGAAACTATTACACAAGTACTTACTGCTGCCGCTCAGTCGGATGAGACCGTTAGTATTGAAGAAGACACAGATGTAATCAAAATGTATACTGATTATATTGTTGATGCTTTCTATGCGAATGGTCTTGGAGTAAAGGGTAAGTCAATGAATATTGGTAAAGAAGATGCTAATGCTATTGAGGTTTCTACTACTAGCGACCTTAAAAAGCAAAATGACATCATGAAAAAAATTGAAGCAGGAGATGCTTCTCAGCTTGAGAACCTTGAACTTCCTGTTTATGTGTTTGATATCAACGGAAATAAAATAACTGTCATCCCTTGCTATGGTGCAGGTCTTTGGGGACCAATATGGGGTTATGTTGCCGTCGAATCTGATGGAAAAACTATAGCAGGAGCTATTTTCGACCACAAAGGTGAAACTCCTGGTTTAGGAGCAGAGATTGCAACTGAACCATTCTACAGTATGTTCCCTGGTAAAGTCTTCGGAGAAGGCAATGAAACTTTTGCTGTTGTAAAAGGTGGTGCAAAGGGTGCAACAAATGCTGTTGATGCAATTAGTGGCGCTACTATTACTTGTGAAGCTCTTGGAAAATCAATCAATCTTTGGGGTAAATATTATCAACCATACTTGGCTGCAAATGCTGAGGTAACAACTGAAACTGTGGAAAGGAATGATTCTTTACCTGCGATAGAAGATCTATCTGGAATCGAAGCTGTAGTTGACTCTCTAGCTTTAGTTAAAACTGAAAATAAATAAGGAGGGATAGAAAATGGCAAAATTTAATTGGAAAGAAACTCTTTTACAACCTATTTTTAAGGGCAATCCTATCACCGTCCTTGTTCTTGGTGTATGTTCTGCACTTGCTGTTACTGTTCAGCTTAAAGGTGCAATTGTAATGGGACTTTCTGTTACAATCGTAACAGCATTCTCAAGCTTAGTTGTTTCTATGCTTAGAAATACCATCCCTAATCGTATACGTATCATTGTACAACTTGTAGTTGTTGCTTTGATGGTAATTCTCGTAGACCAGGTACTTAAAGCTTATGCATATCCAGTAAGTAGATCACTTTCGGTTTACATTGGACTAATCATTACTAACTGTATAGTTATGGGCCGTATTGAGGCTTATGCTCTTGGTAATAAACCAATTTCATCTTTCATTGATGGTCTAGGTAATGGACTTGGCTATGCTCTAGTACTTATAGTTGTTGCTTTTTTCCGAGAACTTCTTGGAAGTGGTACTCTATTCGGCTATCAGATTATTCCTCAGGCTGTTTATGACTTTGGATATATGAATAATGGTCTTGTAATTCTCCCACCAATGGCACTCATTATTTTGGGTTGTATAATTTGGGTACAGAGAGCTATTCAGACAGAACTTCAAGAAAAATAACATCTAACTCAAATCAAAAATGGAATATTTAAATTTATTCGTCAAGTCAATCTTCATTGACAATATGATATTCGCTTATTTCTTGGGTATGTGCTCATACTTAGCGGTATCTAAAAATGTGAAGACAGCTACAGGTTTGGGTGTTGCTGTTATCTTCGTACTTGCTGCTACACTTCCTATTAACTACCTGCTAGACGTTTACCTTCTTAAACCAGGTGCTCTAGCTTGGGCTGGTTACCCAGATGTAGACCTTAGCTTCCTTAGCTTTATTGTCTTCATTGCTGTGGTTGCCGCTTTCACTCAAATAGTTGAAATGGTCGTGGAGAAATTTGCTCCTTCACTTTATAATCAACTTGGAATTTTCCTACCTCTTATCGCAGTAAACTGTGCTATCCTTGGAGGTTCACTTTTTATGCAAGAAAGAGACTTTGTAAATATTGGAGAAGCTACTGTATATGCTCTTGGGTCGGGTATTGGTTGGTTCCTTGCAATTGTAGCACTTGCTGCTATTCGTGAGAAAATGGCTTACTCAAATGTACCTGCCCCATTAAAGGGTCTTGGTATTACATTCTTTACCGTAGGTCTTATGGGTATTGCATTTATGACATTTATGGGTATTCAATTATAATAAGGAGGATAAACTATGGGAATTACAATTTTATTAGCGATAATAGTTTTCGTTATTATCACTTTACTCTTAGTAGTACTCCTCCTTGTTATCAAGGACAAGCTTACGCCTAAAGGTAAAGTTAAAATTAACATTAATGATGGCACAAAAGTAATTGAAGTTAATCCTGGTGGTAACCTTCTAAACACCTTAGCAGAAGAAAAGATTTTCCTTGCTTCAGCTTGTGGTGGTAATGGTACCTGTGGAATGTGTAAATGCCGTGTTCTTTCAGGTGGCGGGGAAATTCTTCCTACAGAAGTTGGATTTTTCAATAGAAAACAAATTGCTGATAAATGGAGACTTGGTTGTCAGGTTCGAGTTAAACAAGACTTAGACATAGAAATAGATGCTTCTGCACTAAGTGTTCAAAAATGGGAGTGCGAAGTTGTTTCAAACCACAATGTTGCGACATTTATCAAGGAGTTTGTTGTTAAACTTCCAGAAGGTGAGCATCTTAACTTTAAACCTGGTGGATATATCCAGATTGACGTACCAGAAATTACAATCGACTACAAAGATATTGATGTAGATCCTAAATACAGAGAAGATTGGGAAAAAATGGGTATGTTCAATCTTAAGATGGTTAATCCTGAAGCTACTGTTCGTGCTTATTCTATGGCTTGCTATCCTGCAGAAGGTGATATCATTAAACTTAATGTGCGTATAGCAACACCTCCATTTGATAGAGCTGCAGGACAATGGGTAAATGTGAATCCAGGTGTATGTTCATCATATATCTTCTCACTAAAACCAGGAGATAAGATTACAATGTCAGGTCCTTATGGAGATTTCTTCCTACCTGAAAATCTTCCTGCTGATCAAGAACTTATCTTCGTTGGTGGTGGTGCTGGTATGGCTCCAATGCGTAGCCACATTATGCACTTATTCCACACAGAGAAAACTAAGTATAAAGTTAATTTCTTCTATGGTGCACGTAGTTTGCATGAAGCTTTCTATCTAGATGATTATCATGCAATTGAAAAGAAGTTCCCTAACTTCAAATTCAATCTTGCACTTGATAGACCAGACCCTGCTGCTGATGCAGCTGGAGTTGCTTACACAGCAGGCTTCGTTCATTCTGTAATGTATGAAACCTACTTGAAACAACACGAGGATCCAAAAGATGCTTTATATTTAATGTGTGGACCTCCAATGATGGTTGATTCAGTTGTAAAACTACTTGACAGCCTTGGTGTTCCACCAGAAAACATCCTATTCGACGACTTTGGTGGTTA
>CAYFTA010000077.1:0-5217 GCA_964346015.1 uncultured Muribaculaceae bacterium
GCAGTATTTTGACTGATAAAGCAAAAGAAATTCATCCAGAACAACCTAAGAATATTCAAAGAATATCCTTAGGTTTAGTCTACATAATCCCAGTTCTTTAGTGAATGTCATTGTGAGGAGCCCTCAGGGCGACGTGGCAATCTAAAATCAATTTTATTTAAAATCCTGTGTAGTTTGAAGGCGTTATAGCTCTGAGTTCTTCCTTAATTTCCTCACTAATATTTAGGGTTTCGATGAACTCTGCAATTACTTCACGATTTATCCCTGCACCTGTACGAGTAAGCTCTTTAAGAGTCTCATATGGGTTAGGATAGTTTTCCCTACGAAGAATTGTTTGAATAGCTTCTGCAACTACAGCCCAATTTTTTTCCAAATCAGCTTTGAGAGCTGGTTCATTGAGGATGAGTTTGCCAAGACCACGTTTAATTGAAGAAAGTGCAATCATTGAATGGGCTATTGGTACTCCAATATTTCGCAACACTGTTGAGTCAGTTAAGTCTCTTTGAAGCCTCGAAATCGGTAATTTCATTGAAAGATAGGTATATACGGCGTTTGCCATACCCAAATTACCTTCTGCGTTTTCAAAGTCAATTGGATTTACCTTATGTGGCATTGCTGATGAACCCACCTCTCCTGCCTTAACTTTTTGACGGAAATATTCCATTGAAATGTATGTCCAAACATCTCTACATAGGTCAATGAGGATTGTGTTAATACGACGAAGGCAGTCAAATAAAGATGCTAAATTGTCATAATGCTCAATCTGAGTAGTTGGTGCCGACCTTTTTAAGCCAAGTGAAGCAACAAAATTCTCGGCAAAACTAGGCCAATTTACTTCTGGATAGGCTACTTTGTGAGCGTTCATATTTCCAGTTGCTCCACCAAATTTTGCAGGGTAGGTAAGAAGATTGAATTGCCTTAGCTGCTCCTCAAGCCTCGCTATAAAGACATCAAGCTCTTTCCCCAGTCTTGTTGGAGATGCTGGTTGTCCATGAGTTTTTGCAAGCATTGGGACATTTTCCCATTCTTTCGCCATAGACTTTAACTTATCAATCACTTCTTTCATAAGTGGCATGAAAGATTCTTCAATTGCTTCTTTTAAAGAAAGTGGAACAGATGTATTATTAATATCTTGCGAAGTTAGACCGAAATGAACGAATTCTCCCCATTTAAGTATACCCATTTCTTTAAAACGGTCTTTAATATAATACTCAACAGCTTTTACATCGTGGTTTGTAACCTTTTCAATATCCTTTACCTTAGCAGCTTCTTCCACTGTCATAGTTTTATAAATATCCCTGAGACTTTCATATTTACTCTTATCGAAGCTCGCTAGTTGTGGAAGTGGAATTTCGCATAGGGCTATGAAATATTCAATTTCTACCCTTACACGATATTTTATAAGCGCATATTCGCTAAAATATTCTCTTAAAACTGAAGTTTGACGTTCATATCTCCCGTCAATAGGTGAGACTGCCAAAAGTGAATTGTAAACCATGTTTTTTATTTTGAGTTCTGCATGCAAATTTACTAAACTGTACTATAATTAGCAATTAGACTTATTTCTTAATAAATATAAAGACCATTAGGGGAAGGGCAATAATGGCCATGGTTGCACTTACTGGTAAGTATATGCCAAAGTTTACATAGTTTACCACTAAAAATGTAGCTAATAAAAGTAGTGAACCCATGGCAGATGATAGTATGTAATGTTTTTTAATATCTTTACTTTTACATATAATCCTACTCAAATTAGGTATGCCCAATGACACGAAACCCACTGGTCCACAGATACTTACAGCACTGGTTACAAGGAGCATAATACAAAGTAAAATGGTGGCTTTATACTTATTAGTAAGCTCAATTTCTTCGGTGAAATGTTTATTAAGCTTTTTGGCAAAATATAGGGCAGCTCCCACACCGATTGCAAATAAAAATAGCGAAAAAACTATATCTGCATTAGTGACTCCTTCCAGTCTAAAGCTTGCTGCGCCCCAGAGATAATATTGTTTGAGTAAATCTCCACTCGGGGCATTAGTAACTACTATGGTTCCTAGTGCACTAATGAATGTGCCGAAGAGAATACCGAAAGTTATAAGGTGTTGAGTGGAAATTTTTAATGTAACGCCTACGACTATAAGGACGGATATTAGGGTACATACAAATGCTCCAATTGTAAGTGATGTCCAACCTGTCATTGTAGCAATAGCAGCACCCAAACAGGCTGCAGAGCCAAGTCCTAATGAATATACATCTCCAAGTTGGTTTCTCCACAAATATTGCATTTGTATTCCACCCACTGGCAGAGCTATACCAGTAATGAAGACGTATAATAAGCTAAGCATTTTATATTAAAATTATAATTGCAAACATTAGGAGTAGAAAGCCTTGAAAATAAAGGCTTCCTTTTACATTGTAGCCGAGTGTCGTTTCTACCTCGTTAGAGTCATAAAGTTCATCCAAATCCTCAATGCTAGGGTATTTCGTGCTCTTCCATTTGCAGATTATATAACCTTTGTTAAGTAAAGTTAATCCTGCATTAGATCTATTTATTGTTATAAGTGTCTTATAATCTGAGAAATAAATAATATTTTGAAGTTCCATTCTTATTTCTGGATTTAAGTCTTCTAATAAACCTTCCACGTCACTTGGTTCAGATCTTAAGACTATTAAAACTCTAAAGCCACTCTCACGAACAAGTTTTGTAAGACTATAAATTTCCTTCCATTTTTCAGCAGGGATACCAGGATTATATATATTTATCACTAGCACATTATCTTCAGCAGCCAATTCGTCTTTATATTCTCCATATCTATCATAAAATGAAAATATTGGTGCATCATAGCCTAATTCTAATTGTTTTGTTTGGGTTTCTACAAAAGACCAGGTTGAGTCAGGTAAATTTTCCAAAGTAAATGCTTCTTTTTCTCCTTCCTTTTCATAAATAAATACAGATTCGTAAGCAGCACCATCCACATAATTATCTTTAGCAGCCATGATTTGAGTACCAGGTTTGAACATTGTGAAGTCTACTAGAGGAAGATTATAAAGTGCATGAAGCATAAAAGCTATTGTTGCAAGTGAAGTCAGAATAAAGGTAAAATATTTTTTCTTCTTAGGTCTGCCAAATTTTTTATATGGAGCAAACGCACAGAGTATTAGGACAATTAGAATTACATTTTTAAGAAAGGTTTGGAGATGAGTTAAATGAATAGCTTCACCAAAACAACCACAATCCATTATTGGATTAATTATCACAAGAGCTAAAGTGAGACCTGTAAAAATAAGTTGAACAATACTAACAATAATTGCCACTACTTTTCTAAATACCCCTGTTATAAGAGCTAGCCCTAAGATTGCCTCGAAAAGAGCTAAAGCAACTCCAAAATGTTTAGCCATTGGAAGTAAAAATGGAAGATGGAGAAACTTAAAATATTCCTCCATTACTAAACCTGCTCCTGTTGGATCTATGAGTTTGAGTATACCTCCACCAAAATATACTGCGCCCACAATCCATGCACATAGTCTTCTCACAGCTGGAGTTGAAGTGTTTTTTATAGGTAGTTTATCTAGTTTTTGAAGTTGATTTTCAATTCCTTTTGATATTTTTGATGACATTTATATGTTCCAATTAGTATTTAAATTATATTTTATTCTTCAATTTTCTTTGAATCAAAGTCTTTTGATTTTAAGTAGGAATCAACACAAGACTTAATTTTTGAAAAGATTTCATCTGGAGGAAGCATTTTTCCTTCTTGATTAGAGCAATCAATTCTAATGAACTTATCGTCAAGCTCGCATTGTTTTATATAAATTGCTCTTACCCTTTTTTGAAATTCTATATCTGCCTCATGAATATCTTGTGCGCCATCCAAATATTCTCTTTCTCTACCATTCCTATGTCCTTTAAGTTTTTCTTCTACAAAATCTATAGGAACATCAAGAAAAATATTTAAATCAGGTCTAGGAAGCTCAAAATCTCCATATTCTGTTTTTATAATCCATTCCCTAAGCTCATCTGCTTCAGCTTGATTATTAAGTTTTGCACATTGATATGCAATATTTGAATAAACATATCTATCCAGAAGAACGGTTTCTCCTTTTATTAGACTTGCTTTAATCTTTGGACCAGCTTCATGACGATCTTCTGCAAAAAGCAGTGCAACTAGTTGTGGATGTACACTATCGTTGTCTCCGAAGTCACCTCTAAGGAAACGACTTATTAGTGAGCCATATACGGGTGCATCATATCTTGGAAAATGTATGTATTTTAGATTTTTAGTAAGACTTTCTAGATAATTTCTTAATTTTCTTACCTGTGTGGATTTGCCGGCTCCATCTAGCCCTTCGAGTACAACAAGCATAGTTTAAGTTCAAAAATTAAAGCCCACAAATTTAATAAAAAATAATATATTTGCCACTAATGATTTGTTAGCACTTAAAAGATGGTTTCAGAGACAATTAATAAGATTGAATTAAGATGGACAAAAATCGTAAAATTGACATTATGGCAATTATGAATTTCACTGACAATTCATATTTTGCCGAAAGTAGAATGCTGGGAAAGGATGTAGATGAAATTTTAGTTAAAATTGATTCTATGGTAAAAGACGGTGCTACTATACTCGATTTGGGAGCATGTTCGACTCGTCCAGGGTCAGATCCTGTGGGAGCTGAGGAAGAATGGAAACGATTTAAAGCAGTACTTCCAGAGATAAGACAAGCTTTTCCGAAACTTCCTATTTCAATTGATACGTGGTGGGCAGATGTTATTTCTAAGATCTATGACTTGATTGGAGAAGTTATTGTCAATGATATTTCAGCGGGAGAGGACGATCCTAAAATGTTAAGTTTAGTAGGTAACTTAGGTCTGACCTATATAGCAATGCATAAGAAAGGGAATCAAACAAATATGCAGAGCCTGTGTGAATATGAAGACGTAGCAAATGATGTACTAACTTATTTTAAGGAATTTGCAGAAAAAGCAGATAAACATGGGATTAAAGATTGGATTGTAGATCCTGGATTTGGCTTTGCAAAATCAGTTCAACAAAACTATGATTTGTTAAGTGAACTTTCAAGTTTTCATATTTTTGATAAACCTATCTTAGTTGGAGTTTCACGTAAAAGCATGATATACAGGCTCTTCGATATTACTCCAGAAGAAGCTCTTGCTCAAACCCAGATTCTTCATTATGTAGCTCTTCAACAAGGTGC
>CAYFTA010000078.1:0-5199 GCA_964346015.1 uncultured Muribaculaceae bacterium
AGATGAGAGAGGGCTTGAATATATGGGGTTGCTTGTTCAAGTGGATCTCCAGTCTTTATATTCATACCACGAGTTGTAATATAAAGAACCTTCGCTTGTTTGCATAGGCCTATACATTCTTTACCATTATCACCAAAAGTTACTCCGAACAGCGACATATTCTCAAAAAATACCTTCAATGCGCTTGGGAAACTCATATCCCAGAAAGGAGCAGCAATTACAATTCTATCAGCCTCTGCAATCTGCCTAGCTTGTTCTACATATTTTTCAGGAACTATTCCATTCTCTCTATCTTTTAGGATACTACTTTCCACTATAGGATAGTCTGGATGGAAGAGGGAAATAGTTTCTACATCATATTTCTTACTTAGTTCTTGAATTAATCTTTCAGCGATTCTTTTTGTTCTTGAACCAGGTCGCATGCAGGCATCAATATATATTAATTTCATATTTTTAATTATTTAACGACAATTTTTGCAAAAATATTTGTTTTGTGATAACTATGCAATATCTTGCACGACTTTTTACTGGATAAAAGTTTAGATATATTATGAAAAATAAAATGCTTTACATTATTCTTATAATCATTGCTGTCTTTGCAATTTTAGCAATCAAAGGGCATGGCCAGTCTAATAAAAATTTTACTTCTGTTGATGTACCCACCTTTATTGAAGTCATTAAGGATACAAATGTTGTACTCTTAGATGTTCGTACAGCTGGTGAATATGCTCGTGGATACATTCCAGGAACACACTATAATATAGATTTGTTCTCTGAAAATTTTCAGCAGGAAGTTCTTGATAAAATACCTAAAACAAAGACTTTAGCAATCTATTGTAGAAGTGGGAATAGAAGTAAAACAGCAGGTAGAGCACTTGCAAATGCTGGATATAATGTAATAGAACTAGATAGGGGATATGTGGGCTGGGTGAATACTGTAAAATAATTTTGTATATCTGTTTGATTTTCTTTATTATAAGATTTTATAATTTTAAATATAAATTAATTGGTTATGGAATTACCCATGGAATTTGTTTTGCTACTAGGCTCATTACTTTTCTTTATAAGTATGGTAGTTGGTAAAGCAGGAAGCAAATTTGGCGTACCAGTGTTATTGCTTTTTTTAATCGTTGGAATGGTCGCTGGTGGCGATGGCTTCGGTCTTAAGTTCGAAAATATCCAGATAGCTCAGGTTATTGGCTCGGTTTGTTTGATAATTATTCTTTTTTCGGGTGGTTTAGACACTAAATTTTCCGAAATCAAACCAGTTTGGAAGCCAGGTGTTATATTAGCCACCTTGGGTGTCCTTCTTACAGCTGTTTTAACTGGAATTTTTACTTGGTGGTTGACAGATAATTTCTTTGCGAGTTTAGGAATAGGCTTACTAGGATCACTCTTGTTAGCTTCTACAGTGGCTTCAACAGACTCTGCATCGGTCTTTGGTCTTCTTCGTTCTAGAGGTCTTACGTTGAAAAACAATTTGCGTCCATTGCTTGAGCTTGAGAGTGGTAGTAATGACCCTATGGCTTACATGCTTACTGTTACTATGATTAGTATTATCAATTCAGGCGAAAATCCTAATTATTGGTTAGTTGCTCTGAATGTAGTGATACAACTTTCTGTTGGTGCTTTAGTGGGATATTTCTTAGGACGTTTTTGTGTTAAAATTATCAACAGAATTAGGATGGAGAATGAATCTCTTTATCCAGTCTTATTACTTATAACAGGTATATTTATCTACGCCGTTACATACTATTTACGAGGTAATGGGTATTTAGCAGTTTATATTGCTGGTTTAGTTATCGGTAATACTAAATTTGTCCATAAACGTACTTCTATGAATTTTATGGATGGTTTTGCATGGATGAGTCAGATTTTGCTCTTTCTCACTTTGGGACTATTAGTAAATCCGAGTGAACTTGTTCCTGTGATTGTTCCAGGTATTTTGATTTCAATCTTTATGATTTTCATTGCTCGTCCACTTGTCGTATATTTATGCTTAATTCCATTTAAAAACATATCATTCCGTGATAAAGCATTTATCTCTTGGGTGGGTTTGAGGGGTGCAGTGCCTATTATCTTTGCAATATTGCCTTTAGCAGCTAATGTACCTGGCGCGCGAACAATTTTCAATATAGTTTTCACCCTAACTATTATTTCACTCTTATTACAAGGAACAACTTTGCCTACAGTTGCTCGTTGGTTAGGCTTATCTGAAAAACCTAAACAATACAAACCATTTAAGCATTTTGATGTAGACCTTCCAGAAGAAATCAAATCAGCAGTTAGTGAAATCAAAATTACAGAAGAGACCCTGCAACATGGTAAAAACTTGATAGAAATGCCTTTGCCTGAAAGCACATTGGTTATAATGATAAAACGCGATGAACATTTCTTTGTACCAACTGGACAAACAGAATTGCACGCTGGTGACAAGCTCTTAGTTATTTCCGATGATGAGGCAGCTCTTAAAGAGACTTATAAAAATCTTGGAATTTCCAACTTTTCATATAAGAAAAACGACTAAAATAAAAGACTACAGTAGCTTATCAATAACCATCGCAAGTGCCAAAACTACTGTAAAAACAAGCTGGTATTGCGCTGTCATAGCATCAATATTACCTAGTTTACTTAAATTATGTGACCCTTCTTTCAAAGATAGGGTCATCTTTTTATAGCATTTTAATGCAAAAGGTAGGCTTAGTAATATAACTAAAGAGCTTGCTGGAATAATTTGAAATATAGCGCATAGAATAATCCATACAAGGGGTAGGAAAATTTCTATAGAATATAGTATCACTGAAGACTTATGACCAAGTTTCATTGCGACTGTTGTAATATCAGCTCTAATATCTGATACCATATCCCTTGTGTTATTTGAATGGAGAATAGCAACTGTAATAAAACCAACAGGAGTCGCAACCCAAAGAATACTCCAATCTATGATGCCTGTTAATATAAATGATGTACCAATTGCAGGAAGAATTGCAAAAGTCAATAGAATAACAACGTCGCTTAATGCATTGTATTTTAGTGGGGGATATAGGATGGTTAAAAGAGCCCCTGCTATACCTATCCATAAAAGCGTTAATCCAGTAAGAGCAACTAAGGTGATACCACCAGCTATTGCTATTACGAAAAGTACAAGAGCATAATTTCTAATTTCTTCTGGCTTAAATTGTCCAGAAGTCATTGTTGTGGCTCCATAAGTGTCTATTCTATCTACTTTGTGATTATAATCGTGGTAATCGCTCCATAAATTTCCAATAATATGGAACAAAACCATATTGATTAAGGTCCAAAGAGCAAAAAACCAATTTATCTCATAACCTTTCCAAAATAAATATGAAACCGCCACTATAATAGGTGTGGCTGATGCTGGCAATGACCAAGGTCGCGTCGCAAGTATCCATTCTTTTAAACTATGCTTTCCCATTATAATTGATAATATTACAGGATGTGTACTTAATCTTTAAATTTTCTATATATGAAATTGTATCAAAGATACCTTTATTTAATATTGAAAACTAAATGTTTCATTTTATGACCGACAAAATCTTTATAACCAAAAAACTCAAAACCTAGCTTCAAGTACAAAGTTTCTGCTTCTGGCTTATCAACGTCCACAATTAGTCCAACTTTATTATGTCCTAGAATTCTAGCTCTTTCTATCTGTGCTTTAAATAGGGCAGTCGCAACCCCTTTACCACGCCATTGCGGGTCAACTCCTATAGAATCCAAGTAAAATTCACTCGCATCAGTCTCAATAGTTCTTGCAAAACTAGAGTTAATATCTAGTTCTAAAACATCAAGTACTGGCTGTTTTAAAGCCTGATACCTTCCGCCATCATATCCGCACAATGCCCCTATAATCAACCCATTAGGCAGTGATGAAACAAAAGTGTTTTCATAACTATATATATTTTGGGGACTGGCTACACAGCTGGAAATTTTGGCATACAACTTGTTGTATGTCAACTCGGGCGAAGAAGCAAGGAATTCCTCCACAGGCCAGGCTAACATTATAAGCTTAGCAATTTCACCAGCTTCTTCAGATTTTGCTAGTCTAATATTATAGTTCATTTTTATAAAATTGGTATGCAAAAGTACAAAATTATTTCTTAACTTTCGCTAGAATTAAAGATTGTTGAACGCAGAGGGTATCATCAATTTTAGTATTGTGAATAATTTATTAAAACAAATAATATGAAAGACAATAAATTTCTTGTACTAGGACTTAGCATATTTGCTGGTTTAGTAGTTTTGGGGCTTATGCTCCCAGTTGCAGTAAAAAGTTTTAGATCATTTGATAGGACAGTTGATGTCAAAGGGCTTTGCGAGATGGAAGTACCTGCAGATAAGGTTATTTGGCCTATCACTTTTACCGTTGTAGGTGATGATTTGAACTATGTTTACACCTATAATGACATTCATAAAGAAACAATTACCAAGTTTCTACTTGATGGTGGCTTAACAATAGAAGAAATATCATATTCAAGCCCATATGTTTCGGATAAATATGCACAGGAATATGGAAACAACGAAAGGAAGTTTAGATACCTAAGCAAAACGACAGTGACAGTCTATTCGGACAAGGTGGATTTAGTAAGGAAACTAATAGGGGAGCAGTCAACACTACTAAAGAAAGGAATTAGCTTATCTAGCAATCAATGGGAAAATGCTATTCAATTCAAATTTGAAGGCCTAAATGACATCAAGCCGACGATGATTGAGAAAGCAACTAAAAATGCGCGTGAAGCTGCAGTGAAATTTGCTGAAGATTCTGGCAGTAAATTAGGTAAGATTAAAACGGCAAACCAAGGAGTCTTTACAATCTCGGACCGTGACTCTAACACTCCACACATCAAAACTGTTCGAGTTGTCACTTCCGTAACTTACTATCTAAAAAACTAAAGAACCCAAGGTCACTAAAGATCTAAAAAAAGAGAAATTACTTAAAAATAAAGAAAAACTTAATAGTCTGGTCTTGTCAATATTCTTGGCAAGACCTATTTTTATGTACAATTTTTATTGCACATCCTGTGTATCTTGAAGGGTATATAGAACAATAATACATCGTTCCACCCCGCAGGCTACTCCGTACAACTTTAGAAAATTTATTATAGAGATTCTATATAATTATTTTGTATCGGGTCATAAATGAAAACGAGCAGCAAGTGATTTTGCTGCTCGATTTTT
>CAYFTA010000079.1:0-3900 GCA_964346015.1 uncultured Muribaculaceae bacterium
ATATACTTTCTTGGGGCATCTTGCTCTTGAAACCCGTCTGCCCATATTTTTTCGATATAAGGCTTTGCGCTTCCATCTAAGATTGGTACTTCAATATTATCAATTTCGATAATAGCATTATCAACTCCCATACCTGTAAGTGAAGAAAGAACATGCTCTATTGTCATTACAGAAGCTACTCCATTTGATATAGTTGTACTGCGCTCTGTACTTGAAACATTTTCTGCAAGTGCCTCAACATAAGCCTCAGAACTAATATCCGTTCTAATAAACTTTAATCCTGTATTTACTGGAGCTGGAAAAATTGTCATCTTAGCATATTTTCCAGTATGGAGTCCTTTCCCCTCAAATGAATAACTTTTCTTAAGCGTATATTGATTTTGCATCTTCTTCACATTCACAAAATTAGCCTACAAAGATAGTAATTATTTTTATTTATCCTATAGACTATTTTTTTGGAGCATTTTTAAATAGAGCATAACTCCTCATAAAATCTCTATATGGTATTGCTGGAGTGCCCATAAATGCCTTTCCTTCTTCTTTAACATTACTTATCATACCCGCTTGAGCAGCAAAGCTAGTATTATCAGCAATTGTCAAATGTCCTGCTAAACCCACTTGTCCACCAAGAATACAATTTTTACCTAATTTAGTTGAGCCTGCAATACCTGTTTGGGCTGCTATAACAGTATTATCACCTATCTCAACATTGTGGGCAATCTGGCATAAATTATCTATTTTAACTCCATTTCCGATGATTGTAGAGCCGATTTGAGATTTATCAATTGTTGTACAAGCTCCAATTTCCACATCATTTCCTATAATTACATTACCCGTGTGCTCAATTTTTTTCCATGTCTTATCAGGCTGAGGTGCAAAGCCAAAACCGTCTGCGCCAATAACAGCATTAGAGTGTATTATAGCATTATCTCCTATTACAGTACCAGGGTAAATTTTAACTCCAGGGTATATAACGCAATATGCACCAATTTTTACATCTTCTCCAATGTAAACATGCTCATAAATCTTAGTATAATCGCCAACGCTAGAACGTTTTCCCACATAGACAAAATCTCCTAAGTATACTTTCTTACCAAACTTTGTGGAAAAAAACACTTTTGTATGCCAGCCACGATAAGTCTTGTATGAACGCTTTTTAGCTGTTACATAATCAAGAAGAGAAGCCACAGCTGAATAGGCATCTTCTACTCTAATCATTGTGGCTTCTACTTTGCGTTGCGGAACAAATGAATTGTTTACAATTATTACATCCGCTTTTGATGTGTATACATAATGCTCATACTTAGGATTTGCAAAAAAGCATATAGTGCCTGGCTTTCCACTTTCTATTCTCGCAAAATTCGTAACAAGCACCTCAGGATTTCCTTCAACAGTTCCTCCTAACATTTCTGCTATCTCCTTTGCCCTAAACCTCATAAAATCTATGTTTATTTTTGATATTACAATTTATTTTCTTACATTTGCGCCGTGAGAATGATACTAGGGGACGGTGGTCCCCTTATTTTGTGCACATAACTCAGACTAAAATGAACATTTCAGAAATAATAGATGCAATACAAAACAATATCGTTGCACGAAATTGTTTTATTGTTGATGTAAAACTAAGCAAAGATAATAATAATATTATTATTACTATTGAATCAGAAGATTCTATAGTGAATATAGATGACTGTGTTCAGATTAGTAGAGATTTTGAAAGTAAATTTGACAGAGAAATTGAAGATTACGAACTTACTGTAACTTCAGCAGGTCTTGATAAGCCTTTTAAAGTTTTTAAACAATTTCAAAAAGCGATAGGCAAGCAAGTAGAAGTAGCTTTAAAGGGAGGTAGAAAGTTAGTTGGAGAATTAGTGGAAGCAAAAGAAGATAATATTACTTTGAAATATACCACTAGAGAAGCTATAGAAGGAAAAAAGAAAAAAGAATTAGTTGAACACACTGATACTTTTTCTATGAAAGAAGTTAATGGTGTGAAATATCATATTGAGTTTTAGAAAATATATAAATATGGAAAAAATTGAGCTAAAAGATGCCTTTGCTGAATTTAAAGATCAGAAAGAGATTGATAGAGCCACAATGATGAGTATTCTTGAAGATGTTTTTAGAACACAAATCGCAAAAACTTATGGTTCTGCAGACAACTTTGATATTATTATCAACACAGATAAAGGAGACTGTGAGATTTATTGGAATAGAGAAGTTGTTGAGAATGTAGAAGACCCTAATACTCAAATTGCTCAAGAGGAAGTAAATAAAAATGGAGAAGATTATGAAATCGGAGAATTCTTTGCCAAGAAGGTAGAACTTAAAGACTTTGGACGTAGAGGAATTCTCAATATTCGTCAAAATCTTCAAGGTAGAATTATGGATCTCGATAAAGCGCGTCTTTACGAGAAATATGTGAATAAAATCGGAGAGATATTTAATGGCGTTATTTATCAAACATGGAAAAAAGAAGTTCTTGTTCTAGATGAAGATGGAAATGAGTTAAAACTTCCCAAATCAGAACAAATCCCAGGTGAACATTTTAAGAAGGGTGATACCGTAAAGGCTATTATTAAGTCTGTTGAGAGAAAAAACAACGCAAACCCTTATATCATGCTTTCAAGAACATCTAATGAATTCCTTGAAAAATTATTTGAACAAGAAGTTCCTGAAATTTATGATGGGTTAATCACAATAAAGAAGGTTGTTCGAATCCCTGGTGAAAGAGCAAAGGTAGCAGTAGAGTCATACGACGAAAGAATTGACCCAATTGGAGCTTGTATTGGAGTAAAAGGTTCACGTATTATTAGCATAGTTCGCGAATTAAGAAATGAAAATATAGATGTAATTCAATGGACTACAAACACTCAGCTATTAATTCAAAGAACTCTAAATCCTGGAAAAGTTTCATATATAGTAAATAACCCTGAAGATGAAAAAATCAAGGTTTATATGCATCCAGATGAAGTTAAAAAGGGTATTGGTAAGGGAGGATGTAATATTAAGCTTGCTGGTATGTTAGTGGGCAAAGAGATTGAGGTGTGGAGAGAAATTAAAGCTGAAGAAGAGGAAATTGAAGAAGATGTATTGCTAACTGAATTTAGCAATGAAATTGATGACTGGATTATTGAAAAACTACATTCAATAGGTTGTGATACTGCTAAGGGAGTACTTGCTTTAAATGCTGAAGATATTGCAAAGAGAGCAGATCTTGAAGATGAAACAGTTGAAGAAGTATTAAGTATTCTAAGAGCAGAATTTGAAGATTAAGAATCTGTTTTATTATTATAGTTAAACAGATTTAAACATATAAAGGATTTTTATGGCAGAAATTAGATTAAATAAATTAACAAGACAATTTAATATTGGACTCCAGACACTCGTTGATTTTCTTAACGAGAAAGGAGCAGGTGTAGATATGAACCCGAATGCAAAGATTTCTGATCAATATCTTCCTGCCATAGAGGCCAAATTTGGAGCCGACCAAAAACTTAAAGAAGACTCTGAAAAAGTTGCTATTACAATTAAAGAGATAATCGAAAAAAGTAATAGTAAGCAAGTCAGAAAAGAAGAAGAGGATGATATAATTGAGGAAGAAGTAATCATTAAGACTACTAGTATTGCTCCAGCTCCAGTAAAAGAAGAGCCTGTTCCAACAAAAGCTGAAATAAAAGAGGAAACACCTAAGGAAACTCCTAAGATAAAAGAAGAAGCTAAAAAGGAAACTCCTAAAGTTAAGTTTGAGGGACCAAAGGTTATTGATAAAATTGACCTATCTCAATTTGAGCCTAAAAAGAAAGCTGAAGAAAAAGAAGAAATTCATGAGGTAGAAATAGTAAAAGAAACTCCTAAAGATCAGGAAATTTCTAAAACTCAAGAAGCTTCGGAAGTTAA
>CAYFTA010000079.1:4000-5065 GCA_964346015.1 uncultured Muribaculaceae bacterium
CTTCGGAAGTTAAGGCAACTCCAGAAGTTCAGGAAACCTTAGAAACCAAAGAAGTAAAAGAGGAGAAAGAGATTAAAGAAGAGGTGAAAGAAAAGCCTAAAAAGGTTAAGGAAGGTAAAAAAGGAACAGTTGAAACTCCAGAAACAAAGAAAAAACCTAAAAAAGCAAGTAAACCTGAAATAGAAGAGGAAGAAGATACTAGTGCAGATGAAGAATATATCGAAGCAAGATATGGTATCCGTAAAATGAAAATTAAGGTTGAGAAACTTGCTGGACCTAAGATTGTTGATAAAATTGATCTCTCACAGTTTGAAGACGACACAAAGAAAAAGAGTGGAAAAAAGAGAGAACGCATTAAAAAAGGCACAAGTCAAAAAGTTGATATTAATAAAGTAGCTAGTGAGGCTGAGTCTACTGGAAAAGGTGGAAGAAAAGCTAGAGACAATCGCCAAAATAATAAGGCTCGTCAAGAGCAAGGACGCCAAAACCAAAAGAGTGGCAGGGGTGGAAGAAGGAGCCGTCAGGAAAAAGGTGGTGACAAATTTAAACCTATGACTGAGGCAGAAAGAGAAGAAATGCAAAAGGAAATCCAAAAGCAAATAAAAGAAACTTATGCTCGTATGAATGAGGGTAAATCAAGAGGCTTTGGAGCTAGGCATAGAAGAGAAAAGAGAGCAAGTGCATCTCAAAAAATACAGGAGGAAATTCAACTCCAAGAAATGGAACAAAAGATTCTTAAGGTAACTGAGTTTGTTACTGTTAACGATCTTGCAAATTTAATGGGTAATACTCCTGTAACAAATGTAATTGGCGCTTGTATGAGTCTTGGCTTGATGGTTTCTATTAACCAAAGGCTTGATGCTGAAACAATTATTCTGGTTGCAGAGGAGTTTGGTTATGAGGTAGAATTTGTAACCGCTGATCTTACAGAGGCCATTGAACACGAATATGAAACGGATAAAGAGGAAGATTTAGTACCAAGACCTCCTGTTATTACTGTAATGGGACATGTTGACCACGGTAAGACTTCCCTACTAGACTACATTCGTAAGGCAAATGTAATCG